>CAZXSG010000310.1:0-5625 GCA_964643185.1 uncultured Holophagales bacterium | reverse complement strand
GAAGACAGCGCGAAATTGCCCACTTTCGTGAGCTGGCGCGAAGATACGGGAGACGCACTTCTGATGTACGTGCAGATCACGCTCGCGAGCACCTCTCTCGAGCGTGCGTCCAGCAGCCTGAGCTCCTGGCCCATCTCTTCGACGTCCTCCTCTACCGGAGCCCTTACGGGGCGCCGCAAGCGGCTTCCGACGTGGCTCCGTTGCGCATCGGCATGATAGCAAACGACTTCCGGCATTCCGGCATCGCGATCCTCGGCCGGGGCCGGCTCGGACGGGCGCTCGCCCGAGCCCTTTCCGCGGCGGGTGTTCCCGTGCGTCTCCTGCCGGGCACGACCGAGCTCGCCTTCCTTCCCGAGCCGCTCGTTCTTCTCACGATTCCCGACGACGCCCTGGCCGTCCGGGTGGAGGCCCTCTCGAGGGGCCCGGTTGGCGGCGTCCGTACGATTTTCCATACGGGCGGGCTCCGGGGGGCCGAGGCGCTCCACGGGCTGGCGTCTCTCGGCCACCGTGTCGGGGCGTTCCACCCGCTGCAGTCGTTCCCCACGGGGAACGAGCCTCCCGAGACGTTTCGAGGAATCTCGATCGCCCTCGATGGAGATGCCGAGACCGTCGCGACGGGGGGCTCCCTCGCTCTGCTCCTCGGCGCCGTCCCCATCGAGGTACCCGGGCCGCTTCGACCGCTCTACCACCTCGCCGCCTCGCTTTCGGCGAACGGCCTCGTCGGCCTGGTCGCCGCGGGCCGGGACGCCCTGGTCGCCGCCGGATTCACCGACGCAAGCGCCCGGCAGGCTCTGGCCCCGCTCCTCCGGCGCAGCCTCGAGAACGCACTGGAGCAGGGTCCCGAATCAGCGCTTTCGGGACCCGTGTCCCGCGGCGACGAGGGAACCCTCGAGATCCACCGCCGCGCGCTCGAGGCCTGGGACCCCTCCCGAAAGGCGCTCTACGAAGCCCTCGTCGACGAGCAGAGACGGCTGTCGACGAAGAGACACGGCTCTTGATGAGCCGCTTCTCCGGTCTCCGGTGCTAACATACCCCTTCTAAATATCGCGGACGAAGGGGTCGATGGTCTTCTTCAACTACGCCACGATGCAAATGGCCGCGAAGATCGTTTATTACGGTCCCGGCCTGTGCGGCAAGACGACGAACCTCCACGTCATCTATGGCCGCACCGACCCGCGCTCGCGGGGAGAGATGGTCTCGCTCGAAACGGAGACGGACCGGACTCTCTTCTTCGACCTGCTTCCGCTGGACGTCGGTGTCATCGGCGGCTTCAAGACCCGGCTGCAGCTCTACACCGTGCCGGGGCAGGTCTTCTACAACACGACCCGGAAACTCGTCCTCAAGGGCGTCGACGGCATCGTGTTCGTCGCCGATTCGCAGCGCCCCATGCTCGAGCCCAACAAAGAGAGCCTCAAGAACCTCCGTGAAAACCTCGCCGAGATCGGACTCACACTCGAAGAGGTGCCGCGCGTTTACCAATACAACAAACGCGACCTCGCCAACATCGCCTCCGTCGACGAGCTGAACGACGCCATCAACCCGGATCGCTCGGTGGAGTGGTACGAGTCCTCGGCGATGAACGGGACCGGGGTCTTCGAGACGCTGAAGGCGATCTCGAAGCTCACCCTGAAAACGCTCCGAACGAAGATGACGAGCGACGCCAAGCGTCCCTCCGTCATGATCGCACCGGGCGCTTCGGGAGCCGTGCCCCGGGTCCAGCCCGCCGCGCCTCCCCCTCTCACCCAGGTCTCGGCCGCAACCAGCGCGGCCCACGCCACTCCGCCCCCGGCGCCGCCCCCACGGGAACGCACCCAGAGCGGAACCCTCGAGAAGCTCGCGAGGTTCTCCGAGCTGGCCCGCAGCGGGGAGACTCAGGCTCCCGCGCCGCCGGTGCCGTCCCCGGCGACCTCCCCCGCGGTGCCCGTCCTCCCGCGTCGAGAAGACGATGCTGAAGTGAGCTTTGGCGAGACCACACCCGCGGTGACCAAAGCCGTGCCCGCGCTGGATTCCTCGATGAAGCACGTCAAGGTCCGCTCGAACGTCGACATCCTCTCGGAGCTGGACAAGCTCCGGAAGGTCTCGACGCAGAAGCCAGCGGGCGGTTCCGGTCTTTCGGCATCGTTCCCCACCGCGGGGTCGATCTCGGTTCCGGGCGGAAGGCCGAAGTCCTCGCCGGGCATGTCGCTCGACGACTTGCTCACTTCGGGCGCCAACCACAAGAAAGAGCTATCCAAGTCCGTTGACCTCGGCCTCCCCAAAGACGCCCTTGGGCGCTCCAAGCACGTGACCGTGGCTCTCAGGTTCGCCGATGAGTCGGGAGCCGGCCCGGAGCGCAGTTTCCAGATCGAGCTGTCGGGTCTCAGGGACGTTCACAAGCTGCTTCTCTCGCTGCGCATCAACGTCCAGGGGGAATGAAAGTCGGGAGGTTCTCTCTCATGAAGGGACGCCTCACGGCGCGCCGGGCCCGGATCGTTTCGGGCGGGCGGCTCGCTGGCCCTCGCGGCTTCGTCTGCGCTCTCGGGGCCTTCGCCGCTCTCTCCCTCTCGAGTTGCACCTCCTCCCGAACGGCCTCGCTCACACCGTCGCCCGAGGACATGGCCCCGGAGCCGCATCCCGTCACGACGGTCTCCTCGGTCCACGACGTCGCCACCCACCACTTCTACCGCGGGAAGGCGCTCGCTCTCTCGGGCGAAGCGGCCTGCGCAGAGACGGAGTTCGGTGCTGCGCTCGACGCCTTCCGCTCGGGATCCCGTCCCGGAGACCCGCAGGACGTGGATTTCGGCGTTCAGCTCTGGGAGAGCATCGAGGCCTACCGGAAAGCGAACGAGCCGAGCGTCCTCGAAGACCGGCTCGCCGCCGCCGATGGCACCCCCGATTCCCTCATCGCCGATCCCCCGGCCCCCCGGCCGGAAGAGGTCGCCGTCGCGAAGTCCGAGGTCGAGAACCTGATCGGTGAATCCACGTTCGACATCCCCATGGTCGTCAACGAGCAGGTGCTCCGGGCCGTCGCGTTCTACCAGTTCCGCAGCCCACAGGCGTTTGCCGCCGCCCTTCAGCGGAGTGGCCGCTACCTCCCCCTCATGCGGAAGATCCTGGCGGACAAAGGGCTCCCTCAGGACCTCGTCTACGTCGCGCTCATCGAGTCGGCGTTCAAGCCGGCCGCTCACTCGCGCGCGGCCGCTCACGGTTTCTGGCAGTTCATCGACGCGACCGCGACGCGCTACGGTTTGGGGCGTAACGCGTTCGTCGAAGAGCGGCGCGACCCCGTGAAATCGACCCTTGCGGCAGCGGCCTACTACCGCGACCTTTACGAGATGCTCGGAGACTGGCACCTCGCCATGGCGGCCTACGACGCAGGTGAGGGCCGGATCATCCGGGGTCTCCAGCGCACCGGCGCGCGGAATTTCTGGGAGCTGTCTGCCGCTGGAGTGCTTCCCCGCGAGACGCGCGACTACGTTCCCTTCGTCCTCGGGGCGGCCATCATCGCGAAGAATCCGGCTCGCTTCGGATTCGATGTCGTGCCCGATCCTCCGATCTCATTCGACGTCGTCTCCGTGAGGCGCCCCGTCGACCTGCTGCGGGTCGCCGAGGTCCTGGAGGTTCACGTCGACGACCTCCGCACCCTGAATACCGAGCTGAAGACCCGTTCCACCCCTCATGGCGCGCCGGAATACGCGCTCCGCGTCCCGGCTGGCATGGGCATGTCGCTCGTCGCGCGCATCGACTCCCTTCCCGCGGCCCCCGCTGTCGCCGAGAGGAAGATCGTCGTTCGAAGAGGCGAAACGCTCGCCCGTGTCGCGGCCCGGGCCCGTGTTTCCGTTCAGGCTCTTCGCGAATGGAACGACCTCGGTCCCAGGGCCCGCCCAAAAGCCGGGACGTCCCTCGTCGTCCGCTCGGTGGTGGCAGCGGCCGTGAGCCCGGCGTCCTTCGGCGCCGGGGCGGCCGTGAGCCCGGCGTCCTCCTCCGGAGCCGCGGCGACTCTGTCCGTTCCGGCCGAGGTTCTGGCCAGTGGGGGCTCCGCGACCTTGAGCTCGTCCGCGGCGACGACCCCCGTAGTTTCTGGCTCGATCCGCGGGCTTCCGACGCCGTCGGCCGCCGTCACGATCTCCAGTCCTCCCGTTCAGCCCGTCACCTCATCGCGGCCGCTGGTCGCGGCGTCGGGCGCGACGTCCGTAGAGATCCCCGCCGAGGGGTTCGAAACGGTCGCGGCGCCCGCCCGCGCTACCAAGGTGGCGTCGCCCCGGAGCCGAAAGACCTCCTCGAACGGCAAGATCGTGTACACCGTACGTCCTGGCGACACGCTCTTCCGCATTGCTTCCGTGCACGGCACCACGGTCGACAAGATCAAGCGGGCCAACCGCCTGGGCAAGGCGTCGGTCCTCCGGGCCGGGCAGCAGCTCGTGCTGGTCGCCGGTCTCAGGTAGCGGTTCGGAAATCTTGGCGTTCGCCCGGGTTCACAGTGCGACGCTGAGCGGCCTGGAAGGCGTTCCCGTCGTCGCAGAAACGGCGATCGGCCCAGGCCTCCCTGGCCTCACGCTGGTCGGCCTCGCCGACACGGCCGTACGGGAGAGCCGCGAGCGCGTCCGGGCCGCCCTTCGCCAGCTGGGATTTCCGCTTCCCGCTCGCAACGTGACCGTGAATCTCGCGCCCGCCGACCTCCCCAAGGCGGGTTCGGGGCTGGATCTCGCCGTGGCCCTGTCGATCCTCGTCGCGAATGGCGATGTCGTTGTCGAGAGCATGGACGACATGCTCGTGGCCGGTGAGCTCGGCCTCGATGGAACCGTGCGCCCGGTGCCGGGGGCTCTCGTTTTCGCCGAGACCGCTCGCCGCGAAGGGAAGCGGACGCTCCTCGTCCCGGAAGGCAACGCCGCCGAGGCCTCCGCGGTTCCCGACCTCGAGGTGTTCGGAGTCCCGCACCTGGGGGCCGCCATCGCACACATCAGCGGACGTGAGTTGCTCCGGCCGGCCTCGCCCGCGAGTGCCCCCATCCGAAATCCGGACGAGACCCCGGACCTCTCGGACGTCAGAGGACAGGCCCTCGCAAAGAGGGCCTTGGAGCTCGCTGCCGCCGGCGGGCACAACGTTCTCCTCAAGGGTCCACCCGGAACCGGCAAGACCATGCTGGCGCGCCGGCTTCCTCATCTTCTCCCGGGCCTCTCCGCCGACGAGGCGCTCGACGTGACCCGCATCCACAGCGCGGCCGGACGCCTGGCTCCGGGATCGGGGCTCGTTTCCGAAAGACCGTTCCGCAGCCCGCATCACACGGCCTCGGCCGCGGCGCTCTGCGGAGGTGGCGGCGACCCGCGACCCGGAGAGCTGTCCCTCGCCCACCACGGCGTCCTCTTCCTCGACGAGGTCTGCGCGTTCGCGCCCTCGGTGATCGACGCTCTGCGTCAGCCGCTGGAGGAGGGCCGCATCGACGTCACCCGCGCGATGGCCAGCGCCCGCTTCCCTGCGCGGCCGCTGCTGGTGTGCGCGGGCAACCCGTGCCCGTGCGGCTTCGACGGCGACCCGGTGCGCCGCTGCGTGTGCCCGCCGGGCCGGGCGGGGGCGTACCGGGCGCGGCTCTCGGGCCCGGTCGCCGACCGCATCGACCTGCACGTCGAGGTCCCCCGGCTCGAGCGC
>CAZXSG010000309.1:0-5629 GCA_964643185.1 uncultured Holophagales bacterium | reverse complement strand
CACCATCTTCACCATGACGTCGTGATTCGCGAGCAGCCGGGTCTGGAGAACCCTGCTGTCCACTATGGACGGCAACTCGAACGCGACGAGGGGCGAGGACAGGGGACCCGGAGAGGGGCTCATGAGCCGAACAAGAGCCAGGTCGCCGAGCCGCTCGTACAGTACGTGGCGCAGCCCGAGGTTGTGTGCCTCGATCCTCGCGAGGCCGATGCCCGAAACGTAGTCGATGGCTGCCCCGAGGCCGAGGACCCCGGGAATGTTGGTGACGCCCGAAGAATCGGAGTGCGCCGCGCGGCCCGATTCGAGCGCGATCGGCTGGATCCTGTCCCCGAGGTCGTCGCTCAGATACAGGAGTCCGGTTCCCTTGGGGCCGAGCAGCCACTTGTGTCCGCTCGTCGCGTAGACGTGACAGCCGAGCGCCTTGACGTTGACCGCGATACCGCCCACCGCCTGAGCGCCGTCTACTATGGCGATCGCGCCGCGCGCGCGGGACAGTGTGCACAGTTCGCTCACCGGCATGCGCAGCCCCGTGGACGACAGGATGTGGGAGAACGACAGGACCCGCGTGCGGGGCGTCATCTCCCTTTCGAACCGGCTCACGATCGCGGCCGCGTCGTTCTCCCCCGGCGGAATGGGGACGACATCGAGGGCGACACCGCGCCGCCTCGCGAGATGGTCCCAGCAGACGCGGCCTCCGGGGTGCTCCTGATCGCTGGTGAGCACGTGATCCCCGGGCTGGAGGTCGAGCCCTTCCGCGACCCAGTTCATGCCCTCGGTCGTGGAGCGGGTGAGCACGAGCTCGCGCCTGGCGCATCCGAGCAGCGCGGCCGCCTTCGCCCGGACGCCTTCCATGGCCTCCTCGTGCGCACCGTAGCCGAGATACGTGGGGTTCGTCTCGAGCTCCCTCCACGCCTCGAGGGTGCGGTCCAGAACGGGACGCGGCGTGGGGCCGAGCGAGGCCGTCTGCAGATAGACGAGCCCGGGCGCGAGGAGGAAGTCCGAGGCCGGTGCGAGGCCCGCGGAGCGGGGCGCTCCGAGCGCCCGCGTGGAGGCCAGCGCACCCGCGGAGGCGAGAAGCGAGCGGCGCGTGACGGTGGCCATGACGTCCGACTCTGCACCAATCCGAGGCTGGCGGGCCACCCTTGGTTTCGATACGATCCGAAAGAATGCCGGACATCGAAGACGGTGGAACCGTGGAGGTGCAGGGCTCCGCGGCGAAGCCATACGTTCTCGCCAACAAGGGCGGCATCTACTCCTGCACCTGCCCCGCCTGGCGCAACCAGTCCGCGGGCCTCGAGAAGCGCACGTGCAAGCACCTGCGCGCGCTCCGCGGGAGCGCCGCCGAGGACGCCCGCGTGGGCAGCGAGCCCGGGGCCGCGCCCAAGCCCAAAGCGAAGAAGGCCGTCGCCGCCCAGGCCACGGAGGGCACCGAAGCCGCCGTCGAAGCCGTCGACGTCAAGGAACCGCCGCTCCTCCTCGCCCACTCCTGGGAGGGCGACCTCGACCTCACGGGCTGGTGGATGAGCGAGAAGCTCGACGGCGTGCGCGCGTACTGGGATGGGCAGAAGTTCATCTCCCGCCTCGGCAACCCGTACTTCGCGCCTGACTGGTTCGTCGCGGGCCTCCCCAACGTGCCGCTCGACGGAGAGCTGTGGGGCGGCCGGAAGAAGTTCCAGCGCACCATCAGCATCGTGCGCCGGCAGGACCGCAGCGCCGACTGGAAGGAAGTCTCCTTCGTGGTCTTCGACGCGCCGGCCCTGAAGGCACCGTTCGAAGAGCGCCTGGAGTTCTGTCGCGGACACCTCGCCGGATCCGGCCTCGCCTACGCGAACGCTCTCGAGCACGCGCTCTGCACCGGCATCGACCACGTCAAGGTAGAGCTGGCCCGCGTCGAGGCGCTCGGCGGAGAGGGCCTGATGATGCGGAAGCCGGGCTCCTTCTACGAGGCCGGCCGCTCGGCGACGCTCCTCAAGATCAAGAGCTTCCACGACGCCGAGGCCCGGGTTCTCGAGCACCTCCCGGGCGCCGGGAAACACAAGGGAAAGCTCGGCGCGCTGGTCGTGGAGCTGCCCAACGGCACACGCTTCTCGGTGGGCACGGGCTTCTCGGAGGTCGAGCGCAAGAACCCGCCCGCGGTGGGCAGCCTCATCACGTTCCGCTATCAGGAGCTTTCCGAGGGCGGCGTTCCGAGATTCCCCTCGTACGTCGGCGTCCGTGAGGATGTGGCGTGGCCCGTCGCCGGTCCGCCGAAGGCAGCACCCGAGCCCAAGCCCGAGCCCGTCGCCGCGCCGCCCAAGGTCGTGGCGCCGGCGCCCGCGCCAAAGGCCGCGAAACCAGCGAAAGTCGCGACAGACGCGGCGTTCCGCGAGGCGGCGGAATCCCGCGCGGCGTACCGGTTCAACGACCCCGATGCCCCGCACTACCCCGACGACTTCGAGATCGTGGGGAAGGCCGTTCTCCAGTTCACGGACATCAAGAGCAACCACAACAAGTACTACGCCATCGAGATCCATCAGGCCGCCGGTGAGCGGTATCGCGTCTTCACGCACTACGGCCGCACCGACGATCTCGAGACGAACCCCGACGCCGGTGCCAAGGAGTGCCGCTACTTCGAGTCGCTCGCGGAGGCCCAGGGAAGCTACCAGTCGATCTACGGACAGAAGACGCGCAAGGGCTATCGCGAGATCTCTCTGGCGTCGAGCCGCATCGGATCGCAGAAGGCCCGCGGCGCGAGCTCCGGCGACGTGGACCAGAAGACACTGGAGAGGATCGCGCGGCCCGCCCCACCCGAAGGCACGGCGCCTGCGCCTCCCCCGCCTGCTCCGGAGCCGCCCCCTCCTCCTCCGGAAGGAACCGGCCTCAAGGGCAAGCTCCTCGGGTTCGTGCGGCAGCTCACGGGCAAGACGCCGGAGCCGCCGCCGTTCGTCGCGCCGGCACCGGAGCCCGATCGCGGCTTCAGCACACTGTCGCCGCAGGTGCGCGGGCTGATCGACACGATCTACTCCGAGGCGACCACGGCCCTCACCACGACCGTGGCCGCGAGGATCACGGCGAACGGCATCGAGACGCCTCTCGGCGTGCTCACGATCGGGCAGATCGAGAAGGGCGAGGCCATTCTCCAGGAGCTGTACCAGCTCTTCCAGAAGAAGAAGGCCAGCCGCAACACGATGATCGAGCTCTCGGGCGAGTTCTACACGGCCGTGCCGCACCGCCTGGGCCGAACCCGGGAGGCCGTCGAAGAGGCCGTCATCGACTCCCTGGCCGACTTCGAGCAGAAGCAGGAAACGCTCCAGCTCATGAAGGACATGCTGGCCGTGAACGGCGAGGCCGGCGACGTGCTGTTCAAATCCGAGGCGCAGAAGCAGTACGAGGCGCTCCACTGTGATCTTTCCTGGCTGGACCCCGCGTCGCCCGAGGGTCGCGAGGTCGCCCAGTACGTGCTGAAGAGCCAGATCAAGAGCCGGAACATCAAGGTGCTGAACGTTTACACCGTGAGGCGCCCCACGGAATGGAGCGCGTTCACCGAAGGGATCGGCAACCAGCGACTGCTCTTCCACGGCTCGCGCATCAAGAACTGGGTGGGAATCCTGTCGCGCGGGATCCTGCTGCCCAAGATCGTCGTGAGCATGGGAGTCCACCGCACGGATGCCGGATGGCTCGGAAACGGGATCTACTTCGGCGACGCGGCCTGCACGAGCGCGTTCTACACGTCTCCGGGCCGCAGGAAGACGCGTCTCATGGCCGTCGCGCGCGTCGCCCTGGGACGCATGAAGGACTACACGAAGATCACATACGGGCTGAACGGCCCGCCCGAGGGCTACGACAGCTGTCACGGAGTGCGCTCACAGTCGGGCGTGCAATCCCAGTTCGCCGACGACGAATACGTGGTGTATAAGCCGCAGCAGCAACGCCTGGAAAGCCTGGTCGAGTTCACCGTTTAGGAGACGCCATGAACGTGGAGGTCCGGCTGGTCGACGTGAACCCGAAGATGGTGGCGGCGTTTCGCCATTCCTTCGAGGAGAACCCCGAGGTCACGATCCTCGCGGGCTCGATGCTCGCTCAGGACGTGGACGCCTGGGTGACCCCCACCAACGCCCGCGGCAGCATGGACGGCGGCCTCGACGCGGTGATCAAGCAGTCGCTGGGCGGGCAGATCGAGGCCCGGGTGCAGGCCGAGATCAAGCGCCTCCACGGCGGCCTCCTGCCCGTGGGCCACGCGACGTGCGTCGCGACCGGACGCCCCAAGCCAAAATTTCTCATCTCGACACCCACGATGTTCGGGTCGTCCGAGGACATCAGCGATTCTCTCAACGTGGCGCTCGCGTGCGCGGCCGCGTTCCAGGTCATCCACATGCACAACGCCCGGGCCGGTGGCCGAATCGAGTCCGTGGCACTGCCGGGGCTGGGGGCCAATACGGGCAAGGTGCCCGTGGAGATCTGTGCCGATCTGATGTGGACGGGTTACAGCCTCTTCCGCCGCCGCGAGTTCGAGAGCTTCACCGAGATGCGGGCCGCGCTCGAGGAGGAGCTTGGGCCGCTCGGGACGCCGGGCCCGAAGCCGAAGGGCAAGGCCGTGGCCCAGCCGGGCTCCTCTTCCGCGACGGCCAAGCCGGCACCGGACGCGGATCCCGACGCGGACTTCGACGACGCGGACGACGAGTAGACGGCGAGTAGAGGCCGCGCATTTCAGCTCTCCCGCACCTCCGGCTCTTCAACCCGCTCGGCCCCGACCGCGTGGCCGTGCTGCGGGCGGAGCCGGCGTGGCCGCGGGAGGACCGCTTCACGCTCCTCGTGGCGCGCGGCAAGACGCGCAAGACGCTGCGACAGGCGACGCTCCTGGGCCCCTTCGACTCCGACGAGCTGACGGTCCGGATGGACGCGGAGGCCACCGCACTCCGCGGCGAGGGATTTCTCCCGGGCGGCCTCGAGGCCCGCATCAAGGCTCTCCAGGGCACGCCCCGAGAGCGCGCGCTCGCCGCGGTGCGTCTGGGCTGGCGCCGCGACCCGGCCGCCGTCGAGCCGTTGCTCCAGGCGTACTCGACCGCGGGCTTCGAGCGCAGCGCCGTGGTCGATGCGCTCGGGCTCATCGGGGACGCGCGAGCGCTGTCTGTGGCTCGGGCGGAGGCGGACAAGAAGCTCCTCTCTCGGCGGCGCTCGGGCGTCGAGGCGCTGCGCAACCTGGACGACGCCGAGGGCCTCGTGGTGGCGCGGGGGCGCGCGCTCGAGCGCCTCCCGGACGAGCTGCGGCTCGCACTGGAGGCTCCCGCGGCGACGGCAGAGTCCGTGGCCGCGGTTCTCCACGCGCTGCCGGTGAAGGAAAAGGGTCTCGCGTTCGATTCTCTCTACGAGCTGGGCACGCCGGTTGCCGCGGCCACTGTCCTTGCGGCGCTTCCGAAGCTCGAGGTCTCCGCGCCCCACGTCTGGCGATACGTCAAGAGCGTGCTCAAGAGATCGCTGCTCCGGCGGGACGCCCCGGTTTTCGGTGCGGTCGCCCACGCCATCGAGCGCGCGGCCCGGCGGACGTCCGGCAGCCAGTCCGAGCTCAAGTCGGGTCTCGACGGCACCGTGAGGAAGACGGCCGTGTTCCGCCGGCTCACCCAGATCTACGTGATGCGCCTGTCGTGGCGCT
>CAZXSG010000308.1:0-5630 GCA_964643185.1 uncultured Holophagales bacterium | reverse complement strand
AAGAAGAAGCTCACCGTCACGGCCACCGCGCCCGACGGCTCCGTCAAGACGTTCACGGCAACGTGCCGCCTCGACACACCCAACGAGGTCGACTACTACAACAACGGCGGCATCCTGCAGTTCGTCCTGAGGCAGCTCGCCGGGTAGAGAGACCGGCGTCGACCATGCACCCGCGGACCTTCCCCGCAACCCGGTTCGTGCGGGAAGGCCTCGCGGGGCTGGTCGCGCTGTCTGTGCTGGCTGCAGTCGTTTCGTGTGCCCGGCGGCCCGAAGCGCCCGCCAAGGCGCCGCAGCGCACGCTGACGGTCGCGATCGAGGAGCCGCTCACCTCCCTCGATCCCGCCACCGACAGCCTCAACGCCTGGACGGTCCTCGGCAACGTCTTCGAGCCCCTCGTGACGCACGGCGCCGGTCTCGGGATCGAGCCCGCCCTCGCGGTCCGCTGGAGCTCCCCCGAGGACACCGTCTGGTCCTTCGAGCTGCGTGAGGGCGTGTCGTTCCACGACGGAACGCCCCTCACGCCGGAACACGTCGTGATCGGACTCGAGCGCGTGCGTGGCGACGCCGGGTCGCCCGTCCGCTCCTGGCTCGCCTCGATCGCGTCCATCGAGGCCGCGCCTCCCTCGCGCGTCGTCGTCCGCACCCGATGGCCCGATCCGCTCCTCCTTCACCACCTCGCCCAGGTTCCGATCGCGCTCGGCCGGAATGCGACGGAGATCACGGCGCATCCCGTGGGAACCGGGCCGTTTCGGGTCGTCTCGTTCTCCGGCGGAGGTCTCGAGGTGGAGGCGTTCCCGCGCTGGTGGGGAGGCTCGACCGCCATCCAGAAAGCACGGTTCGTCGCGATCCCGGGCGGCGAGGCGTCGATCGAGGCGTTGTCCCGGGGCCGCGCGGACATCGCGTTCCTGCTCCTCTCTGCCGAGCGCCCGCACGCTCTTCCGTTTCCGACGCAGGAGGCGCGCGGTCTCTCGACGATGTTCCTCTGGATCAACGCTCTCGGCCGGACCGCCAGGAACCCTCTGGCCGACGTGCGCGTGCGGCGCGCCCTGGCGCTCAGCCTCGACAGGCAGCGCCTCGCCGAACGGGTCACCGGCCGATCCGCCGACGCCGCGCCCCAGCTCGTTCCCGCGACGATCTTCGGCTCGCGGCCCGACGCGCCGTTTCCTCCGGTCGATCCGGCCGCCGCGCGAAAGCTCCTCGCACAGGCCGGCCACGCGCAGGGTCTGACGCTGGACCTCGCCTTCCGCGATCTGCCGCTACTCCGAAAGACCGCGGAAGAGGTCGCGCGACAGCTCGAGGCCGCGGGTGTGCGCACCACGCCGCGCCCCGTCGACTACGAGGGGTCGCTCACACCCTATCGCGAAGGGGCCCGCGCTCTCTTCCTCGACTTCTGGACGTTCGACGTCCCGGACGCGTCGAGCTTTCTCTCGGACTGTGTGAGAACGCGCGATCCCCTCACGGGACGCGGCCTCCTGAACCCCGGATTCTCGAGCCTGAAGCTGGACGGCCTCATCGACCGGGCGAGCGCGCTCATCGACGCGCCGACGAGGCTCGACCTGATTCAGCAGGCAGTGAAGCTCACAGAGGACGAGGTGCCCGTCGTCCCGCTGTTCGAGGTGGCGCGGGTCTGGGGCCACAGGCCCGACGTCGCCTACCAGCCCCGGCCGGATGGCCGGATCGATCTCACCGCGATCTCGTTCCACCCCTGAGCCCGCGGCAGAAGGCCGGTCAGAGCGCCGAGAAGTGGCAGACCCGCGCGCGTCCCTGACGCTTCGCCTCGTAGAGCGCGCGGTCGGCCTGCGAGATCAGGCCCTCGCTCGCCGCCTCGGCGCCCGCTACGTCGGTGCCGATTCCGATGCTCACGCTCACCACGTCCCCTGCGGACGACCGGGCGTGGGGGATGGCGAGCGCCGACAGCTCCCGGATGCAGGCCGCCGCGACCTGCTCGGCGGCACTGGCGTCCGTTTCCGGAAGCAGAATGGCGAACTCCTCGCCGCCGTAGCGCGCCACCGTGTCGCCGGGACGCCCCGCCGCCCGCCGCAGCGACTGCGCGACGGCGCGAATGCACTGATCCCCTTCGAGATGCCCGTAGAAGTCGTTGAACTGCTTGAAGTGATCGATGTCCAGCATCAGGAGCGACAGCGGCCGGCCGCTGCGAATGCCCCGCCTCCATTCCGCGGAGAGCCGCTCGTCGAAGCACCGGCGATTGGCAATGCCCGTCAGGCCGTCCTTCAGGGTCATCAGGCGCAGCTCCTCCGTGCGCAGCGCCACTTTCTCCTCGAGGCTTTCGTACAGCCGCGCGTTGACGAGCGAGATCGCGGCCTGCGCGCCGAGCAGCTCGAGCGTGGTCCGCTGCTTGGCGGTGAACGCCTGCTCCAGCAGGTTGTTCTCGAGGTACACCAGCGCGACCAGGCGACCCTGGTTCACGACCGGCAGACACAGCACCGACTTCGGCCGCCGCGCGCGCAGGTAGCGGTTTCCCGGGAACCGTTCGTCCGTCGCCGGATCGTCGAGCACCACCGTCGCGCGGGTGAGGCGCGTGTACTCGAGAATCTCAGACGGAAGCAGAGGACCGTCCTCGTCCGCGTACTCGGACAGTAGGACGCCCACGCGCCGCCCCTCGACCCGCCGGCCCGGCTGCACGCCCCCCACGGCCTCGACGATCAGCTGGCCCTCGACGTCCAGCACGATCGCGGCCCGCTCGGCGCCTGCGTTCTCGAGCAGGACCACGAGCATCTTTTGGAGGAGCGATTCCAGGTGCACCTCCTCCGCGAGGAGCTGGTTCGCCTTGAGCAGGGAGTGGAGGTCGAGCCCCCCCGTCTGATCCGAGATGCCGCGCTGGCTCGAGCTTCTCTGGCTCGAGCTTCTCTGGCCTCGCTCCGGCCCGGACGTCCGCCCGGTGGCGCGGAACGCGATGCCCGGCCACTCGGCCTCGAGCTGACTGCACTTGGCCACCGCGCCCCAGCGCCGGTACGCGTGGGCGGCTTCCCGGATGAAGCTGCTGGCGAGCTGCCGCTGTTTCTGGGCCGCCCAGAACCGCGCGTAGAGCTCGTTCGCGAGCGCCTCGCAAACCGTGAAGCCGGCGTCCCGGGCGTCGTCGATCGCCTGGGCGTACAGATCCATGGCAACCCGGTCGTCCCCCCGCGAGCGGGCCTCTTCGGCCGAGAGGAGGAGGAACCTGTGGCGAAAGGATCCGGGGCAGCCGGCCGCCCACGTCTCGAAGCGGGCGAGGTGCACGCGCACATCCTCCCGGCTCTCCTCCAGGGGGGAAAACTCCGCCCGAAGCAGGCCCAGAGCCGCGTAGAAGCTCGCCTCCACGTAAGACGGACTGTCCGGGAGACACATCGCGACCATTCCCAGATTGCGGTAGAACCGCTGCCAGCGCGCGCGATCGCCGAACAGGACCGCGTGCCGGAGCATGGCACTGCTGTAGAGCGCCAGTGGAATCGACGGGGGCGCGTCCTCACCCCCGAGGAATCCGGCCTCACCGATCGAAAGTATCCCGTCGCTCAGGTCCGGCGTCCCTGCGCGGAGCGCCTGCACCGGCAGGAGGACGCCGTGCCGCAGCATGTCCTCCGTCGCGGGCTGCCGGCTCTTCTTCAGGAACTTCAGCCCGGCCTCGCACTCGGCCTCGAGCCCCGCGAGCTCGCTTCCCAGGCCCAGCCGGTTCACCGAGCGCAGGAGCGCACAGAAGCCCGCGGAAAGCGGGTTGATCCCGGCCTGGCCGAGCTCGACGCCCTCGTCCAGGTACGGCAGGGTCTTCGCAAGCGGCTCGCCCCAGTGCTGGTAGAAGGCCGAGAAATACTGGTACACCGTCAGCCGGAAATACTTGCTGTCGCGCTTCTCTGCGAGCCTCAGAGCCAGCCGGCCCATGCGGTAGCACTGCGGATACGGCCGGCCCATCGCCGACATCGCGGTCAGATAGGCGACGTAGCCCACGCAGGTCAGATCGCACGATCCGTACGCCAGACCGGTCTGCACCATGCGACAGGCGTCGACGACGAACGACTTGAACTTCCCGGTCTGATACGTGGCGTACGAGAGCGCGAAGTAGATCCGCATCTCCAGGAGAACCTCGGGGCGGCTCATCTCGGGCGCCGAGAGCAGCTCCGCGTCGTCGTACCTCGCGAGCTGCTCTTCCGTCTTCGCGAATTCCCCGGGGAAGATCTCACCGGCCTCGTCGTCGGTCGACGGAAACGAGCGCCCCAGGAGGCTCAACGCGGAAAGGAGCACCGGCAGGGATTCGGCGAAGCGGCCCTGGATCTGGTACTGATCGGCCTGCACCAGACGGAGCGTGGCCCGGGCGATCGCGTCCTCCGTGGCCGCGATTCCCTCCGGATACAGCTTCTCCGCCTCGTCGAAGTTCCCGGACAGGTATTCGGCCTCGGCCAGCTCCTTGTACAGGGCCAGGGTCCGGGCCGGATGGGTCTGCCACGCATTCGCGGCGAGGAGCTCTCTGCCCCGGCGCAGAAGGCTCACCGCCGTCGCGTACGCCGACGCCGACTTCGCCCGGATGCCGCCCCGGAGGTCCAGCTCGAGGAGCCGCTCGCGGTCTGCCGGCTCGTGGATCAAGTCGACTGCGGAATTCAGCAGATCCAGGATCGTGAACAGTCGCGCCTCGGCCTCGGTCTCGGAGCTCGCCGCAAGCAGTCTCCGGCCGCTTTCGAGCCGAAGTCGCGGGCGATCGCTCTCGGCGGTCAGATCGTAGGCCGCCTGCTGGACGCGGTCGTGGAGAAACCGGTAGCTGGAGGTCCGCAGGCGTTCCTCGTTCCCGGCGAACTTGTAGTCTTCGTCGAGGGGAATCACGAGCGCGGCCGAAAGGGCCGGCCACAGCTCCTCCGCGGTCTCGACCCCGCCCCGCCCGCCCACGGCCATCAGCTCGCGCATGTGGAACCCGCCGCCGAGATGCGCGGCCAAGGCCAGCAGGTCCTGCGTTCGGGGCGGCAGCGTGCGCAGCTTTTCGAGCATCAGCTCCACGACGTTGTCGGTCATGCCGCGCTGCCGGATCTGCTCGATGTTCCAGCGCCAGCCGCCCACGCTCCGCACGTAGTGAATGCCGCCCGTCTCTTCCAACGCCTTGAGAAACTGGCCCAGGAAGAACGGATTGCCGCGGGTCTTCTCGAGACAGAGGGCCGCGAGCGGCGCGACGTCCTCGGGCACGGCTCGGAGCGTGTCGGCGACGAGCCGGGTCACGTGATCGAGCTCCAGGTTGCCCAGGCGCAGGTTCACGACCGGACCTTCGGCGCGCTCGACGGCCTGGATCGCGAGCCGGAGCGGATGCGCGTCGTCGACCTCGTTGTCGCGGTAGGCCCCGATGATGAGAAGACACAGATCCTGTCCGGCGCCGATGAGGTGCTCGAGGAGCCTCAGCGTCGGCTGATCGGCCCATTGGAGATCGTCGAGAAAGAGGACGATCGGGTGGACGGGCGACGAAAGCGCCCTCACGAACTGCGCGAACGCTATGTGAAACCGGTTCTCCTCCTCCGCTGCGGGCAGGGAAGGCAGGGGGGGCGGCTCGCCGGTCAGCGCGATCAGATTCGGGAGGATCGCCGTGACCGCGGCGACGTTCTCGCCCAGCGCGGCGAGAAAGCTCGATCTCCAGTAGTGGCGCCGCTCGTCGCCCTCGCCCG
>CAZXSG010000307.1:0-5646 GCA_964643185.1 uncultured Holophagales bacterium | reverse complement strand
CCACGCCCTCGTGGCGCTCGCGGAGGTCCTCCTCTCCCTGCCGGCCCCGCACCGCGACGCGGCGGCGGCTCTCGACGCCGCCCGCCGCGCCGATGCCCTGACGTTCGGCGCGGACGAGGACGTGAAGCGCGTGCTCGGGGAAGCGGAGAAAGCCGTTAGGGGCTAGCCCGGAGAGGCGAGGCGCGGAAGCGGGGTGGGCACCGGTCGCCGGAGCCTCTCGAAGGCCGAGAGGGAGCCGAGCTGGGCCACGTGGGCGAAGGCCACGAGGAGAAAGCCGATCTGCCTCACGACGACGAGGCCCGTCGTACCGGCGTTCGTCTGCGGGTTCATCGCCACGCCGAGCCGCGTGAACACCGTTTGCAGGATCGCGACCACGATCAGCCAGAACAGGACGATCGCGGCCGCCGCGACGCGGGCACCGCCGACCCTCCGGCCGGCGAGACGGCTCGCGCCCCGGCCCGTGCTCGCCGCGTTCTGGGCGAGGAGCGCGCGGGCCACGTCGAACCGCGCGCGGCGCACGAGGAACACGGCGAGAGCAGCCAGGACCGCCCAGACGATCGCCGCATTCGTGAAGCCGTTGTTGGGAGGCGCGTCCCTGCCCGGGAGCCTGTAGAGGATCCAGGCGGGAACGGCGGCCACGAGGACGAGCCACACGCCCGTTCCGAGGACGAAGCGGAAGAACGCGCCGAACGTCTTCGGGAAGAGAGCGACCCCTTCGAAGACGGCGCGCCGGATCGACCCCTGCACGAGCCCGACTTGGAGCGTTCTCAGGATGCCGGTCGACAGGAGGAGCGAGAGAAACGCGAAGAGCAGGATCCCGACGGGGATCGACCTGAGGGAAACCAGGAACGCTTCGCTCGAGAAGAGCAGAAGGCCGCCGAAGGAATCACCATCCCAGCCGGCCAGGAGACGCTCGGCGAAGGGGCTGGAGTCGACCTTGGAGATCAGCTCGTGGAGCGGGCGGAGGGCGACGCTCGACGAGACATAGAGCGTGAGCCAGAGCAGCAGGCTGAGGCGGAAGTGGCGGGACGCGAGACGAAACCCCTCGCTGACGGACCTCGAGAAGAGACTCACGGCTGGCTCCTCAGAACGCCGACCAGAGCGAGGACAGGACGATCTCGAAGCCGTGCCGCACGTAGGTCGAGACCTTTCGGGCGGCCGACGGAGTCGTATCGGCTTCGAGCCTCCGCACGTTGTTCAGGGGATTCCTGTCGAGGATCAGCGTGCGCGAGGGGTCGACCTCGACGCGCGCGAGCTTCGAGGAGGATTCCACGACGAGCCTGAGCCAGCGGGACTCGGGCGAGAGGGTTCGAGTGAGCTTCTGGCCGTTTTGGAACGTGAGCAGGACCTCGCTCGGCATCTCGATCTCGCCGTCCCGCACCACCCTCACCATCGACATCCAACGTTTCCCTTCGCCCCCGTCCCCTTCGCGCTTTCGCTTCCCCGCGGATTCGTCGAAGCCCACGGCCTTGGACTTGTCGTCGAAGCCCAGGAAGTCTTCGGCTCGAGTGGTGGATGCCGAGGAGACGCGCACGTCGAAGAAGCCGCGCCCGTAGAACGTCTGGTCGATGAGGCCGCGCAGGATCTGCAGCATCTCTGGGCGTTCCGCCTGGGCCAGGATCGCGTCGAAGAAGTCCTCCGACGAGGGGTGGTCCCAGCGCCAGCGCTCGGCGTAGTTGCGGAAGCCGCGCCAGAACCGCTCCTCGCCCATGAGCAGCCGCATCTGCTGGATCACGGTCCCCGGGCGGCCGTAGGAATTGTTGGCGTAGGAGCTGTTGCTGAAGTAGCGCCACGAGCTGCTCACGATGGGATCGGGCTGGGGCCTCCTCGCGACATCGTGCTGGGTGAGACCGCTCTGCCGGAAGCCGATCCCCAGCGGAAACTCCAGGTCGTACTTCCAGCGCCGGTTGACCATCTCCCATTCGGTGAACGTGTTGATCCCCTCGTCCATCCAGCTTTCCTCGAACTCGTTCGAGGCGACCATTCCGTACCAGTAGCCGTGGCCATACTCGTGGATCGCGACGACCTCGAGGAACTTCATGCCCACGAGCGGCCCGCTGTTGAAGAGCCGGCTCGTTCCTCCCGTGTACAGAGTCTGGTACTCCATACCCCCCGATCCGATGCCGTCCTCGGGCGGATCGACGATCGAGATGTGCTCGTAGGGATAGGGGAACGCCCAGAGACCGAGCCAGGTGAGCGCCCACTTCTGCGCGTCGAAGTAGCGGTCCAGCTGGGGCTTGTGGTCGGGCTGGCCGTAGACGGAGATCTTCACGGGCCGCATGCCGCGAAGGAGCTCCTCTTTCGTGCGTCCGAGCGTCTTGGCAGCCCTTTCGATCTCGTCAGGCGGCAGGTCCTTCGCCGGGTCCCACACGCTCTCCCTCACCACGAATCGCGGGTCCGCGGCCCAGGCGAAATCGTGCACGTTCGCGAGCTCGTACCGGAGCGTCTTCTTATCGCCCTGCTTCGTCTCGCCCGTCCAGGTGCCGGCCGACGCGACGACGAATTTCTCGGGGACCGTGATCGAGACGTGGAAGTCGCCGAAGTTCGCGTAGAACTCGCTGTTGGCGTGGTACTGGTGGCAGTTCCAGCCGGCAGTCTTCCGCCGCCGCATACCGGCCGGCTCGTAGACCCCGACCTTGGGGAACCACTGACCGATGAAGAAGTAATCGCGCACATACCCGGCGCGGGCGTAGACCTTCGGCACTTTCGAGACCCAGTCCATGGTGAGCGTGACGGTCTCTCCGGGCCCGACCGGCGTCTCGAGCGGAAGCACCCACACCGTGCGGTCGTCCGGGTTGCCGTCGTCGGGGGAGTCGAAGCGCCCGCGGGCCAGCACATCCGCGCCGCCGAGCTGCACCTTGGTGAGATCGATGCGGCCCCAGCCCCCTTCGGTATCGGCCTGGTCGTCGCGGAGCTGCCCGCCCGATTCCCTGAAGAACGTGGAGCGGTTGTTCCGGAAGGCGTTCCAATAGAGGTGAAAGCGCAGCTCCGAGACGGGCCCGGGCGCGGGGTTCGTCCACTTCAGGGTCTGGGCTCCCGTGAGGGTCTTCGTGGCGGGGTCCAGCGTCACCCGGATGTCGTAGTCGACGATCTTGCGCGGCGCCTCGAGCGCGAAAAGGGGAGCGGCGGCCGTCAGGGCGATCCAAATGGATCGCCTAAGGAGTCTTGTTTTCATCAGCCCTCTGGTTTTGATCCGGGGGTTTCTCGACCCCCCGACCTCCCAGAACGAGAGTTCTGTGGGTCGAGTTCGGGACAGCGGAGAATAAGGCCATCCGCTACCATGCCGGCCGATGGCGCCGCCGATTCCGCTCGTGGCCGTGACCGGGGGAACCGGCTTCGTAGGGAGCCACATCGTCGAGGCGCTCCTCGCCACGGGCGCCCGGGTGAGAGCGCTGGTGCGCAGGCCCGAAAAGCCGGGCTGGCTGAAGGGGCTCGACGTCGAGGTGCATCCCGGCGACGTCTGCGATTCCAGCTCCCTCGCGGCCCTCGTGAAGGGCGCCGACGCGGTGATCCAGGTGGCGGGCAAGACCTCGGCCCGGGATCTCGCCGAGTACCTGGCCGCGAACGCGGGAGGCGTGAAGAACGTCGCCGAGGTCGTGAGGGCCGTGGCGCCAGGCGCGCATGTGGTGCTCATCTCGTCCCAGGCCGCGGCCGGACCCGCCGTCAACGGAAGCGCGCGCAGGACGGAAGACGCCGAGGGGCCGGTCTCCTCCTACGGGCGCTCGAAGCTGGAAGGGGAGCGCGAGCTCCGGAAGGTCGCCGGCCTCAAATACACGATCCTCCGGCCGGGTGCCGTGTACGGTCCGCGGGAGGCCGAGATCCGGGACCTCTTCGTCGCGGCCTCGCGCGGGATCGTCCCCGTTCTGGCGGGCGGAAAGCCGCGGATCCAGATGATCTACGCCCTGGACGTCGCCGCGGCGGTGCTGGGTGCCCTGAAACGGGGCGGGCGGGGTGAGTCGTTCTTCCTGGCGCACCCCGAAGTGCTCGACTACCGCCTCATTGCCGACACCCTGGCCGGTCTGCGCAGCCCCCGGGCACGAACTTTCCCGGTTCCGGCGGGGCTGATCCGGGCGGCGGGTGTCCTCGTGGGGGCCGCCTCCAGCTTCGGGAAGGGCCCTCCGGTGTTCAACCGGGAGAAGGCCGGGGAGATGCTCCAGCCGGGCTGGCTCTGCGATGTCGAACCCGCTCGCCAGGCGCTCGGAGACCCGTTCCAGACGGCCTTCTCCACCGGCTCGAAGCTCACCTGGGACTGGTACCGGGCGAACGGAATCCTCCGGTAGTGGAAGTTGAAGCCCGGGTGAAAAGTTGACGAAGATCACGGGTGGTAACATCCACCCTTCATGGGCACCCAAGGCCCTTTATTACCCCGCCGTCTGCGGGTCCTGAGCGGAGGAACGAGATGCGAGCTTTGAAGCAAGTGGTTGCGGCCCCGCCGCAACGCGCGTCTCTCCTGGAAAAAGCCCGTAGATATACGGTTCCAGACGAGATTCAAAAGGTCGGGTTGTACAACTTCTTCAGGGTCCTCGAGTCGGGTCAGGATCCGGTCGTCAAGATCGCGGGCCACGAGCTGGTCATGCTGGGATCGAACAACTACCTGGGGCTCACCTCGCATCCCCTGGTCAAGGAACGGGCCATCAAGGCCATCGAGCGCTACGGCTCGGGCTGCGCCGGGAGCCGCTTCCTGAACGGCACCCTGGACATCCACGTGGAGCTCGAGGAGCGCCTCGCCAAGTTCATGAACAAGGAAGCCTGCCTCACGTTCTCGACGGGCTTCCTGGTGAACCTGGGCGTCATCTCGAGCCTCGCCGGCAAGAACGACACCATCTACCTGGACCGACAGGACCACGCCTGCATCTACGACGGCGCGCGGCTCGCGGTGGGGGCCGACACCAAGAAGTTCAAGCACAACGATCCCGCCGACCTCCGCCGCCTCCTGGCGCTCAACGGCGACCGGGCCGGCAAGCTCCTCGTGGTGGACGGGGTGTTCTCCATGGAGGGCGACATCGCGCCCCTCCCGGCCTACACCCAGATCTGCGCCGACTACGACGTCGCCCTGATGGTCGACGACGCGCACGGTGTCGGCGTCCTGGGCAAGCACGGCCGGGGCACCGCGGAGCACTACGGCGTCGAGGACCAGACGGATGTCATCATGGGGACGTTCTCGAAGTCTCTCGCGGCCATCGGCGGCTTCGTGGTGGCCGACGCGGACGTCATCAAGTACATCAAGCACAAGGCCCGGGCCCTGATCTTCACGGCGGCCCCGCCGCCGGCCTCCGTGGCGGCCGTGCTCGCGGCTCTCGACATCATCGAGGCCGAGCCCGAGCGCCGCGAGCGCCTCTGGGAGAACACGAGCTTCATGATGACCGGCCTCAGGGCCCTCGGGTTCGACTGCGGCGAAAGCCGCACTCCCGTCATCCCGATCGTCGTGGGCGAGGACTACACCGCCTTCCGGATGTCGAACCGCCTTCATCAGGAAGGCGTCTTCGTGAACTCGGTGGTGAGCCCGGCCTCGGCGCCTGGACGCGCCCTGATCCGCACGTCGTACATGGCGACGCACACGCGCGAGCACCTCACCATGGCCCTCGACGCGTTCCACCGCGTAGGCAAAGAGCTCGGGATCATCAGCTAGCGACCCCATGGCTGGCG
>CAZXSG010000306.1:0-5647 GCA_964643185.1 uncultured Holophagales bacterium | reverse complement strand
GAAGGTTAAGCGCCTGCCGCGCGGCGAGCTTCCGCGTACGCCGCTCGCTCGAGCTCGTCGTGCAGCGGCTCGAGCGGCGAGGCAAGCGCGAGCGCCGTTCCGATCAGCCAGTCGGCGAACCAGGCGTTCTTGGGCAGCAGCGGGCCGTGGAGATATGTCCCGATCACGTTCGCGCGGCGCACGCCCTCGTGTCCATCCCGTCCGTTGTTGCCGTGGCCGTTGAGCCCCCGCCCGAGGGGCCCGGCCCGCGGTGCCAGCGCGCCGCGGGCCGGCCCAGCTCCACGACCCCATGCCGACTCGAGCTCCCGTTCGCGTGCAAGAGCGACGGCCCCTTCACCGTGAAGAAGAGCATGTTCAGCGGCCGGGGGCTTCATCAGCTCTCGGTGCCGGGCGTTGGCGGGAACGCGCCCGACAAGGCGGGAACCTGTGCGCCAGCGAGCCCGATCGAACGCAAGAAGGTCGACTGAGGACCTGGTCCCCGTGGGGGGCCTGGGGGCGAGAAGCCCCCAGGATCAAAGTCAGATTCTCAGATCCTCCGGGTGGGACGCCCGGAGACGGGCCTCTCCGTCGCTGATCGTTCCGGCGCGCACGAGAGCCGAGAGCGACTCCTCCATGGTCGTCATCCCGAGCCGCTTGCCGAGCGTGATCTCGCTGTGGAGCTGGTGGAACGAGCCGCGCCGGAGATGCGCTCGCACGGAATCCGTCGCGAGCAGGAGCTCCACCGCCACGGCGCGGCCCCTGCCGTCCTTCCGCGGGACGAGCTGCTGGCACACGATGGCCGAGAGGCTCAGGGAGAGCTGCTGCCGTACCTGCCCCTGCTGCTCCGACGGAAAGATGTCGAGGATGCGGTTCACCGTCTGCGGCACGTCGTTCGTGTGGAGCGTCGCGAACACGAGGTGCCCCGTCTCGGCGGCCGTGAGCGCGGCGCGCGTCGTTTCCAGATCGCGCATCTCGCCCACGAGGATCACGTCGGGGTCCTGGCGGAGCGCGGCGACGAGCGCAGCCGAGAAGCTCGGCGTGTCGGCGCCGATCTCGATCTGCTCGACGATGGACTTCCCGTGCCGGTGCTCGTACTCCACGGGATCCTCGATCGTCACGACGTGCCGGGCCTGGGTGCGGTTCACGTAGTCGAGGAGCGCGGCCAGCGTCGTGGACTTTCCGCTGCCCGTCGCGCCCGTCACGAGGAGGAGCCCGCGCGACGCGCGCGTCAGCTCGTAGAGCGATTCGGGGAGGCCCAGCTCGGCGAGCTGCGGGATGCGCCGGGGCAGCACCCGGAGCGCGGCGCCCGAGCCCGCGCGCGAACGGTGCAGGTTGACGCGGAACCGACCCAGCGCTTCGATGTGGAGGGAGAGATCCACCGCACCCCCTTCGGCATAGCGCCTGCGGCGCTCCGCCGAAAGCTGAGGGGCGACGAGGTCGTAGGCCTCGGTCGAAGAGAGCGGCGACGCGAGCGGCGAGACGGGCACCAGCTGGCCGTGCAGCCGCATCGACGGCGGCGCCAGGGGAACGAGCAGAAGGTCGGTTCCTCCCCGCCGCACGACCTCGGTGAGGAGGCTCGCGAGACGCGGTGCGATGCCCGCGGCCACCTGGGTCCGCTCGGCGGGCAGCGCCGCCGCAGGGGCGTCGTCGCCGCGCAGGATCTCGAGAACCGGCGGCTCTTCAGTCCTTGCCGGCCCGGCCTCGGGATCGGCGTTGAGGGTGCGGATGAGCTTGTTGAGGTCCTCGGTCTCCACGAGGCGAATTCTACGGACGGCGGCCGGCTCGCGTCGTGCCCCTACAATCCGGCCGCGCCATGACCGATTCCCCGTTTCCCCCCGTGAAGGACCAGCTCGACCTCCTGCTCTCGGGCCTCGAGCACTGCGTTTCGAAAGAGGAGCTCGAAAAGAAGCTCACGCGCTCTTTCAAGACCGGCAAGCCGCTCCGCGTGAAGGTGGGCTTCGACCCCTCCGCGCCGGATCTGCACCTCGGTCATACCGTCGTGTTCCGCAAGATGCGCCACTTCCAGGAGCTGGGCCACGAGGTCATCTTCCTCATCGGCGACTTCACCGGGATGATCGGCGACCCCACCGGCAAGAAGACGACGCGCCCCCAGCTCTCGCGGGAGGACGTCGAGCGGAACGCCGAGACCTACAAGGCCCAGGTCTTCAAGATCCTCGACCGCGAGAAGACGCGCGTCCTCTTCAACTCCGAATGGCTCGCGGCGCTCGGTGCCGACGGCCTCGTGCGGCTGGCCGGGAAGTACACCGTGGCGCAGCTCCTCGAACGGGAGGACTTCCGCAAGCGCTACACCACGCAGCAGCCCATCAGCGTGCACGAGCTTCTCTACCCGCTCTGCCAGGGCTACGACAGCGTCGCGCTGGACGCCGACGTGGAGCTCGGCGGCACCGATCAGCTCTTCAACCTCCTCGTGGGGCGCGAGCTGATGCGGAGCTACGAGAAGGAGCCCCAGGTCGTCATGACGCTGCCGCTCCTCGTGGGCCTCGACGGCGTCGAGAAGATGTCGAAGTCCATGAACAATTACATCGGCGTCACGGAGGCGCCCGACGAGATCTTCGGCAAGGCCATGTCCGTCTCGGACGACCTCATGTGGACGTACTACACGCTCGCGACGAACCGGACAGCAGTGGACGTTGCGCGGCTCAAGGGCGATGTCGCGGAAGGCCGCGCCCACCCCAAGCGCCTGAAGATGGACCTCGCGCGTTCCCTCGTCGCCGACTTCCATGGCGAGGAGCTCGCCCGCTGCGCCGAGGCCGAGTTCGAGCGCCGCTTCGCGAAGAGCGACGGTCCCGTGCATGCCGACTCCGTCCCGCTGCCCGATCCCGCGCCCGACGGCGTCGTCTCTCTGCTCGTCGCCATCGGCCTCGCGGCCTCGAAGAACCTGGCGCGGCAGAAAGTGAAGGAGGGCGCGGTGCAGCTCTCCGAGGACGGCATCGCGTTCCGCAAGGTGGAGAACCCGTCCGAGCCCGTCGTGATCCCGGAATCGGGCGCCCTCTTCGTCAAGCTCGGCAAGCGCTTCCTCAAGGTCGTTCCCCGCCCATGAAACCGGGACGCCGCGAGGTTGCGCTCGTTCTCGCCGCGTCCGCGATCGTCACTCTCCTGCTTCCGGCGCTGCGCCTCGATGCCCCCGCCGGAGGCTCGTGGGAGCTCGCCCGCAAGTTCTGGAGAGGCGGTCTCGCGACCCGCACGTTGAACTCGCCTCTCTTCTCGGCGCATCGGGAGCTCGCGGTCGCGGCCTACGCGCTTCACGGGAAGCTCTCACTCACGAGCGACGCCGCGCTCGTCGTCTCCGAGGAGCTCCCGGCCCGCGACGTCCAGGAAATGCGATACCGGGCGGCCTTTCTTCTCGCTCCGCGCCGGGTGGTGGTGCATCGGTCGCCGATGCTCACGGGGCGTGCGTTCCGGCTGGTCGACCGCGCCGCGATTCCGGAGCCTCGCCGATGAGGGCGGCCTGGGCCTTACGCGGTCTGCTCTGCCTGGCGATCGCGCTGGGCATCGCGCACGCGACCCTCATCGCCCTGCGGAGCCCCCTGTGGGGCGTCGACTACGGCACGACCTGGGGCCTCAAGGCGCGGGCTCTCGCCCAAACGGGGGAGCTCTCTTCCGTGATGCGCGTCGACCCCGAAGGGCTCCTCTCGCACCCGGAGTATCCGGTCCTGTGGTCCCTGATCCTCGCGGCGGCCGGATCGACCTCCGAGGGCTTCGACGACCTTCGCGCGACCCTGCTGTGGCCTCTCCTGCTCCTCGCGGCGACGGGCGCGGCCGCGGCGGCTGTCCGCGGCTCCTTCGAGCTACGGCTCCTCGCCGCGGCCTTCGTCGCCCTTCTCCCGGCCTGGCGGGTGCCCATCTACCCCGGCTATGCCGAGGGCCTGCTTCTCGCCCTCCTCCTCGGATCGCTCGCGCTCTCGAGGCTCGCGCCTCCCCGGGCCCTGTGGGCGCTCGGTCTCCTCGCCGCGGCCGTCTTCACGAAGAACGAAGGGCTTCTCCTCGCCGCCTCTGCCTGTGGGGCGGCGGCGCTCCTCAGGAGACGCGGAACGCTCGTCGCCGTCCTCGCGGCGCTCTTCGTGGGTGCCGTGCCGTGGCGGCTCTTCGTGGCCTCGGAGTTTCACGGTGGAGCGAGGGACTTCTCCCTGAGCGCGTTCGCCGTCTCGAAGGCCACCGCCGCCGCGGCGGCCTTCGCGGGGGAGGCGGGGCTCGGCGGGTTCATCTGGCTGGGCCTGTGTCTCGTACTGCTCGGGCTCGCACCGGAGACGCGCCGCGCGCGCGCGTTCGAGCTCGTCACGCTCGCCGTCTACTCCCTCGGGCTCCTCGCGTCGTTCGCGTTCTCCCGCCTCGACACGTACGTCCACGTTCACTATTCGTGGGACCGGCTCGTCTTCGTGATCGCGGGCCTTCTGGCCCCGATCCTCGCCGAGGCCGTCGGCGAGTGCGTCCGGCCTCAGGCGCGCGACTTGGCGAGCCCGATGGGGCAGGCGACACCGGTCCCGCCGATGCCACAGTAGCCGTCGGGGTTCTTCGCCAGGTACTGCTGGTGGTACTCCTCGGCGTAGAAGAATTCCGGCGCCGGAATCACCTCGGTCGTGATCCCGGCGAAGCCCGCGGCGCGAAGCTCTGCGGCATACGCGGCCTTCGAGGCTTCCGCCGCGGCCTGCTGATCCGCTCCGTACGTGTAGATGCCGGAGCGGTACTGCGTGCCCGTGTCGGCGCCCTGGCGCATGCCCTGGGTGGGGTCGTGGTTCTCCCAGAACACGCGGAGCAGCTCGTCGTAGGAGATCCTCCTCGGGTCGAACACCACGAGGACGACCTCGTTGTGGCCGGTCATCCCGGTGCAGACCTCGCGGTACGTGGGGTTCGGCGTCAGGCCGGCGGCGTAGCCCACCGCGGTGGAGACGACGCCGGGCGTGTTCCAGAACTTCCTCTCGGCGCCCCAGAAGCAGCCGAGGCCGAACATCGCGCGCTCCGTCCCCTCGGGGAACGGCGGCACGATGCGCTGGCCGTTCACGAAATGGCGCTCGGGCACGGGCATGGCCACGGCGCGGCCGGGCAGCGCTTCCTGGACGGTGGGGATGCGAAGCGACTTCATGTGACCTCCTGAAGAACCGGGGTTCGGGGAATGCGCTCGGGGCGGAAACCGCGCAGCGCGCGATCGAGCATCTCACGCGCTGAATCGCCGCCAGCCTCCTGCCCGAGCACGGAGAGGGCGGCCGCGAGGGTCGTGCGCACGCGCGAAGGGTCCAGGGTGGGAAGCGGGAGCGCGCCCTCCCTCTTGCCGAGCTTGCGGCCGTCGGACGTGAGCACGAGCGGCAGGTGCGCGTACGAGGGCTCGGGCAGAGAGAGGGCGCGCTGCAGCGCGATCTGCCGCGCGGTGGAGGAAAGGAGATCGGCGCCCCTCACCACCTGCGAGACGCCCTGCGCGGCGTCGTCCAGCACGACGGCGAGCTGGTAGGCGAAGAGCCCGTCGGCCCGCTTCACCACGAAGTCGCCCACCCGAACCGACACGTCCTCCGCCACCGCTCCGTGGATCGCATCGCGGAAGCCGAAAATTCCCTCGGGCGCGCGAAAGCGCACCGCGCGGGCCACGCGGCCCGGCGGGATCCCGCTCCGGCACGTGCCCGGATACCCGGGCCCTTCGGCGTCCACGGGGTCGCTG
>CAZXSG010000305.1:0-5648 GCA_964643185.1 uncultured Holophagales bacterium | reverse complement strand
CCTTCGCGCCCTCCGGCGGGGCTCGTGCCGAGCGGCGAGCGGTACCGGATCGAGAGGCTCGAGGGTGGGTTTCGAATTGCCACGGGCGCGAAGACGCCAGTACTCGAGCCGCTCACCGTGCTCGTCGCCTACGACTGCCCGAAGGGGGACCCCGTGCGGCGGTTCCGGCCGGAGGACTTCGATCTCGCCAAGTTGCCCCGAAAGGTCGATGGCGCGTCCATCGTCTCCTGTGAGGGGAATCGCCTGTCGCTCCTGCCCGTCGGCCGAATGAAGCTCGAGGTCACCGGCTTCGATCCCAATCGCGATCTTTTCGTGAAGCTCCTCGAAGGGGCGCCCACAGAGGCCGAGGAATGATCCGGCGGCTGAACTTCACGGGCCGCAAGCGGGTGTCCAAGGCGCACGTGACCGTGAACCTCCACGAGGACGGGAAGTCCAGGTTCCTGGTGGCCGTGGGGATCGACCTGTCGGAGTACCAGCTCCCGGTGCAGAGCCTGGTTTTCGTCGAGGCCTACCGGCAGACGCGCTGGCAGCGGTTCGACTTCGGCACCGTGGGCGCTCCGCTCTTCGCGGGCGGCGCGAGGCCCCTGCTCAAGGGGTTCGGCTCGGCGCAGGGCGTGCGGTTCCGTCTGCGAGTCGTGGAGCCGGAAACGGCCCGGCTCCTCGCTCTCTGTGACGACGTGCGGCCGGTACGGGAACCCGGGAAGAAGGGGGGCCGCTCGCTCCTGCCCGTCGACTGGGGAGAGCTGCGCCACCACACGCACAAGCTCGAGATCGACGACGAGACGGGGCCGCTCCTCCTCGTGAGCCGGGTGCTCGTGCCCGATCGCGACGCGTTCGTGGGCTCGCGGGAGTTCGTCTCCCTCGTCCTGCCGGAGATCCTGAGGAGGATTCTCGAGCGCGCGGTGCTCGCCGCGGGCGACGAGGAGAGCGAGGGGTGGGAGGCCGACTGGCTGAGGCTCGCCGTGCGCTGGAACGGAGCGGCCCTTCCCTCGGCTCACGGCGAAGGGGATTCCCTGACGGACGACGAAGAGGACTGGATCGACGCCGCGATCGAGGGCTTCTCCCGCGAGCGCGGGATCGCCAAACGCTTCAGCGAATGGTGGGAGGCGGAGTAGGCCGTGAAGCTTCGCCGTTTCAAGCCCGCCGGGCTCGCGAGGTTCGAGGACGACCTCACCGCGATCACGGCCGGGACACAGCCCGGTCTGTCACAGGATCTCGTCACGTCTCCGGAGCTGTCCGAGGAGGTGGGTGGCGCCGTCGAGGTCACCCTCGAAGGCATCGGCACCACGCGGCTCCAGTCTGCCGGGTATCTGCACGGGCTCTTCGAATCTGCCGGTTTCGTCGACGAGGACGAGAACGCCGCTCTGTGGTCCTGGCTCTCGGCGTTCGCGTTCGACGTCGTGTGCCACGCGGATCGCAAGGGGCGAAGGGTGCCGGGCGCGAAGACGTGCTACATCCCGGCGCTCTCCGACGCGCGGAGAACGTACCGGCACCGCCTGCTCGGCCCGTACCTGATCTTCCATGCCCACCGGGACGACAGCTACCGGGCGATCTGTCTCCTCACGCAGCCGCTCTCGCGGCCGGGTTGGCTGGTCGAGCGCTTCGCCGCGCGCACGCGCCTCGTCGCCTGTCCCGCGGCGGTGGGCGTCGCGAGCGTCCTCTTCACGACCTCCGACGGGAAGATCCGCAGGGACGCGAGCACCGCCGTCGACCGGCTGTCGGATTTCCTGATGCAGCTCGACCGCACGCACGACATCTACGGCATGACGGTCGACGGGCTGACGGCGATGCTCCCGGCGGATCTGAAGGCCTTCGCACGCCCGCGTTCGGGCCGGGCGGATACGAAGTAGTCAGCGCGTCGGGCGGGCCGGCACGTTCACGTGCTCGAACGGGCAATGCCGGCAGGCGGACCCGCAACAGGTCCCGCGCGCGAGGTGGAAGGCCGACGTGAAGACGTCGTAGCCCGTTTCGGGGTCGATGTAGGTGTCCCGGCCGGCGGCGACGGCCTCGTCGTGCAGCGCCCGGTACGGCGCCACCGAAGGCTCCGGAGCCTTCTGCCGCAATCTTGAAGGAGGCCTTGCCACGCCCGCACCATAGCTTACGTCGTTGGCTCGACGAAACTCGACGCGACTGTACCAACCCGACCCCTCCGCAGGCACTCAAGTCATGGCGGACTTCCGGCCAGGGCCGGCGGACCGGGAAGGAGTGCGTGTGCGATCGTTCGTTTCACTCGATCTGCAGGGTTTCCGGGAGCTTCTGAGGCAGTATCACTTCGAACGCCGGGTCGATTCCATTCATCTCCATCACACGTGGCGGCCTCGCCGCGTTGACTACGCAGGGGACAAAACGATCCTCGGGATGTGGCGATATCACACGGAAACCAACAAGTGGAGCGACATCGCCCAGCACCTCACCATTGCTCCCGACGGGGCCCTGTGGGTCTGCCGGGACTGGAACCGGGCGCCCGCGAGCGCAACCGGCTACAACGGAAACTCCCAGGTCGGCCCGTTCATGATCGAGATGATCGGGGACTTCGACCTCGGGCGAGACCCCTTCGACGGCCCGCAGAGGGAATCGACGGTCCAGGTGCTCGCCCTCCTGCTCGAGCGCTTCGGCCTCGCCACGTCGGCGATCCGTTTCCACAACGAGATGTCTTCCAAGACCTGCCCGGGTTCGGGCGTCGATCGCGAGAATCTCATGGCCGCTGTGGAAGCCGCCCGTGCGACCCATGGTGGCTCCCGCGAGCTGTCATTCGGCCCGGAGGCCTTCGAGAAGTCGGTCGCCGTGGATCGCGCCCGTCAATCCATGTATGGAGCAGGCGAGCGAGGCCCGGCGAGTGCTGAAACGGAGCCGGCAGAGGAAACGATGTCGGCTGAGGACGTGCTTCGGAGCGTGGGTCTTGCGACCTCCTCATCCGAGCGCTCGGAGCGAGGAACGGACCTGTCGGCGGGCGTCCTCGCCTCGCTGCGTCCGCACCTCGTCAACCTCACGCAGGGAGTGCTGTCGACCGGAGGAATCGCCGAGACGACCGAGCACGACGTGCGCGCGATCTTCGAGGAGCACCTTCCGGCCGAGCTCCAGGCCGCCAAGGCGAGGCAGGAGCCCCTGCGGATCCTGTTCTTCGCCCACGGCGGTCTGAATTCCGAGAAGGCTGGCCTTCGCCTCGCGTTCGAGCATGTGGACTGGTGGAAAAAGAACGGGATCTATCCCATCTTCTTCGTCTGGGAGACGGGCCTCCTCGAGACCGTAAGGCAGCTCCTCGGCGGATCACGTGAGCCGGGAGCCCGCGACGTCTGGGATCACACGACGGACAGGCTCGTGGAGCGCCTCGCGCGGAAAGTCGGAGGAACCGTGATCTGGGGAGGCATGAAGCGGAGCGCCGAGAAGGCCTCGGACACGGGAGGCGGGGCCCGGCTCGTGGCCTCGCACCTTGCGCAGTTCTGCGCTCGGGAGAGGAGCGGCTCGGGCCACCGCGTCGAGCTGCACGCCGTCGGCCACAGCGCGGGCGCCATCTTCCATTCGCACTTCATCGGGACGGCCTGCCGGATCGAGAACGTCCCTTCGTTCCAGAGCCTTTCTCTTCTCGCGCCGGCAGCGCGAGTCGACACGTTCCGCGCCCTCCTCGGGAGCCAGATCGGCCCGGGCCTTTTGGTGGAGCGGGCCACGATCTTCACCATGATGAAAGAGCTCGAGCGGGCCGATAACTGCGTCGGCGTCTACCGGAAATCTCTTCTGTACCTCATTCACCATGCACTCGAGGCCGATGAAGAGGCGCCGATCCTGGGTCTCGAGACCTCTCTCCGAGCGGATGCGGGACTGCGGGCCCTGTTTGGGCTCGGGTTCCCCGGTGCCCACGGAGACGTCGTGTGGTCGCGCACCACCGCGACCTCGGGGAAGGCGGCGAGCACGTCCACGACGCATGGGGGTTTCGACGACGACCCACCGACGATGAACGGCATCGTCGAGCGAATTCTCTCGAGGCCTCCCCTCGTGCCTCTTCCGGAACCCCGAGCCGGGCGGGACATCGACGAAATGCCGGAGGAACGCCGAGAGCTGGAGCAGATTCTCCGAAGGGGCAAGGATCCCTCCGGAACGCCCGGCTGCCCGCCGTCGCAGACTCCGCCGGCGAAGGCGAGCACCTCCACGGGGCGGCGCCGGGCTCTCTGTGTCGGCATCAACGAATACCCGGGAGCCGAGCTTCACGGATGCGTCAACGATGCACGGTCCTGGGCCCGCACTCTCGGTCAGAGCGGGTTCGAGACGGAGCTCCTGCTCGACGGCGCGGCGAGCCGCGAGGGGATCCTCAGAGCGTTGCGGCAGCTGCTGGCCTCCGCGAGAACGGGCGACCACGTGATCTTCCAGTTCGCCGGACACGGCGTGAGCGTGCCCGACCTGAATGGTGACGAGCACGACGGGAAGGACGAAGCGCTCTGCCCGATCGACTTCCGCGAGGGGCGGCTCCTCCTCGACGACGATCTCGGTGACTGTCTGGACGCGGCTCCCTCGGGGGTCTCGATGACCGCCTTCATTGATTGCTGCCACTCGGGAACGATCAGCCGCTTCGGGCTTCTCGAAGTGCCGGCGGCTCCCGTGGGTCGCGACGTCCGTGCGCGTTTCGTCGTCGCCGACGAAAACCTCCTCAGGAATCACGAACGCTTCCGCGCGGGGCTTTCGCACCGGTCGGGCCGCCGAGCCCTCGAGTCGGCCGGCCGCGAGGTCCTGTACGCGGCGTGTCTCCCCTCCGAGGTCGCCTATGAATCCGAAGGGCAGGGCGACTTCACCCGGATCGCAACACGTCTCCTGCCTTCGGCCCTCGAACGGATATCGAACGAGCGCTTCCAGCAGCAGCTCTCCGAGGCGTTCGGATCGGGGGCACGACAGCATCCCGATCTCACCTGCCGTCCCGGCTCACGCAGCGCGCTCTTCCTGGCTCTGCCTTGAGAGGGCGCGCTTACGAGATCGGCATGGGGGTGGCGCGGGCCGCCAAAGCGCGACCTCACGAGGCGGCGCAGGGCGATCCGCCGTTCCGGCCGCTCCGGATCTTTGCGCTGGACCCTTCGATCTCGCGCTTCGACGGCGCCGTGGCCACCGTGCGTGTCCCCTACGAGCCGCTCGGGAAAGGCTCGGCTCTCTTCGTCATCGACGACGTGGACGAATGCGGGCAGAGGTACCGAAACCTCGTCTTCGACGATCCCGCGGTCCTGATGACGAGCGGCCACACGCCCTCGGCCGCCGACCCGCTGTTCCATCAACAGATGGTGTACGCGGTCTCGTGTGTGGTCTACGACACGTTCCGGCGGGCCCTCGGCCGGGACCTCGCGTGGGGCTTCCGGCGCGACACCAACCAGGGGCGGCTCGTCCTGAAGCCGCATGCCTTCCGGGGCCACAACGCCTACTACGACAGCACGAAGGGGGAAGTGGCGTTCGGGTACGAAAAGGCCGGACCCAACGCCATCCCACCGGTCCTCCCCGGAGGCCCCGTCTTCTCGTGCCTTTCGCACGACGTCATCGCCCACGAGCTGTCCCACGCGATCATCGACGGTCTTCGTGCCGAGTTCCTTCACCCGAGCCGCCCCGACCTCCTGGCCCTCCCCGAAGGGCCCCCCGCCCCCGTGGCCCTCGTCCCCCCCCTCCCCGAACCCCGAGTC
>CAZXSG010000304.1:0-5678 GCA_964643185.1 uncultured Holophagales bacterium | reverse complement strand
GTCGCCGTGACGACGCAAGACGAGGTGGGCGAGCTGTCCCTCGCGTTCAACCGCATGACGGGGAACCTCCAGACCACGCTCGAGACCGTGGAGGAGCCGGTGCGCGTGAGGACCCGCGAGCTGGCCCGCGCCAAGGACGCCGTCGCGATGCTGCAGGAGGGCGCCGTCGCTGCCAACGAGGCCGCCTCGCCGAAGGACGCCTTCCGCCTCGCGCTCGACGCCATCTGCCGCTACACGGGCTGGCCGATCGGCCACGTTTATTTTCTGGACCCGGCCACCTCGCTGCTCGAGCCCGCGGGCATCTTCCGCACGGCCAACGAAGCCCGCACCGCGCCGTTCTTCGAGCTGACCGCGAGAACGCGCCTCGGCATGGGCGAGGGCCTCCCCGGCCGCGTCCTCGAGCGGGGCCGGCCCGTGTGGATCCTCGACGTGACGAAGGAGACCGAGAACATGCCGCGGGCCGAAGCCGCCGCGGCCGCCGGCATCCGCGCGGGCTTCGGGTTCCCGATCCGCATCGGCGAGGCCGTGCACGGCGTGATGGAGTTCTTCTCCGAGGCCGCCGTCGAGCCCGATCCGGGGCTCCTCGAAACCATGGCCCACGTGGGCACGCAGCTCGGGCGCGTGCTCGAGAGGGAGCGGGCCGGGGCCGGGCTCCTCGCCGCACGGGACGCCGCCGAGGCCGCCAACCGCACGAAGAGCTCGTCCCTCGCGAGCATGAGCCACGAGCTGCGCAGGCCGCTCAACGCCATCATCGGCTACGCCGAGCTGCTCCAGGAGGACGCGAAGGAGAACACGCTCCAGGGCTCGATTCGCGATCTCGAAAGGGTGCGCGCCGCCGGCAAGCACCTCCTCGGCATCATCAACGACGTCCTCGACCTCTCGAAGATCGAGGCCAACCGCATGGAGCTCACCCCCGAGCCGTTCGACACGCTTCACGTCCTCGAGGACGTGGTCGCGACGATCGAGCCGCTCCTCGCCAAGAACCGCAACCGGCTCGAGCTCTCGGTGCCCGAGCCCCTCGGCGCGATGACGGCCGACGTCACGCGCGTGAAGCAGGTTCTCTACAACCTCCTCTCGAACGCCACGAAGTTCACGTCGGACGGTCTCGTGCGGCTCTCGGCCCGGAGGATCTCGACCGACGGCATCGACACCATCGTCTTCCAGGTCGCCGACACCGGGATCGGGATGACACCGGAGCAGCTCGGCCTCATGTTCCAGGCCTTCCAGCAGGCCGAGTCGTCCACCACGAGGCGCTTCGGCGGCACGGGTCTCGGGCTCGCGATCTCGCGGCGGCTCTGCCGGATGATGGGAGGCGACATCGACGTCGAGAGCGAGGCCGGCAAGGGCTCGACGTTCACGGTCTCGCTGCCCGCCTCGCCCGAGGCGGCGGCCGAGCGCTTCTCGCGCCTCGCCGACATGACGAGCAGCGGCCCCATCCCCCCCGGGCGGCGGGCGACGCCCGCGGGCGGCACGCGGATCCTCGTGATCGACGACGACCCCACGGTGAGGGACCTCCTGCGGCGCACGCTCGTGCGGGACGGCTTCGACGTGACGACGGCGCACTCGGGCCCCGAGGGACTCCGGATCGCGCGGGAGATGCGTCCCGACATCATCACGCTCGACGTCATGATGCCGGGCATGGACGGCTGGGCCGTGCTCACCAAGCTCAAGGACGACCCGACGACGGTCGACATCCCGGTCGTCATGCTCACGATGCGGGACGACGAGAGCCTCGGCTACGCGCTCGGCGCCGCCGAGTACATGGTGAAGCCCATCGACCGGGAGCGGCTGCTCAAGGTGCTGCTGCGGTACCGCTGCCAGACGCCGCCCTGCCCGGTGCTCGTGGTGGACGACGACCCCGAGGTGCGCGAGATGCTCCGCCGGATCCTCGAGAAGACGGGCTGGGTGGTCGAGGAGGCGGGCAACGGCCGCGAGGGCCTAGAGGTCGCCGCGCGCAACCGGCCCGAGCTCGTACTGCTCGACCTGATGATGCCGGAGATGGACGGCTTCGAGTTCCTCGAGGTGTTCCGAAGGGACGCGCAGAACGCGCGCGTGCCGGTGATCGTGGTGACGGCCAAGGATCTCTCGGGAGAGGAGCGGACGCGCCTGAACGGCCACGTCCAGCGCGTGCTCCAGAAGGGCGCCCTCAGCCGGGACGAGCTCCTCGCCGAGGTCACGCAGACGCTCTCGGCCTGCGCGCGCTCCCAACGTCCGGCTGCTCAATCCTGAGGGGCGCGACATCCGCTGAGGCTCCGCGCCTTCGGCGCTGCGCACCTGCCGCGCCCTCAGACTCCCCCAGGCGGGGTCATCGCTTGTTCTTGCCGGGTTGATTTCCGCTGACTTGATGTTCGTCGCGCAGGAGATCGAGGACGGTCTTCACGGGCGCGAAGGTCTCGAGCGGAACCTCCACGAACACGGTGATCCAGCGCGCCATCGCGCCGTTCCAGAGCCCGGGCCTCTCGAGCGCCACGAGCGGCCGTCCCTCGTGCGTCTTGCGGGAGAGGAACACCGCGTCCTCGTTCACGAACCGCGCCAGGTCGTAAGACTCCCCTCGCGCGTTGCGCACCGCGCACACGAGGTCGACGGGGTTGAAGTGCGTGCCGGAAATCCAGATCGCACGCTGACCGGGATCCGCGAGATCCGCCTCGGCCGACTCCACGATCTGGAGCGACGCGCCTCCCGGTCCGTCGACGAAGAAGGGACCGCCGCCCGGCTCCCCCACGTTGCGCACGACGCCGCACACGCGAAGCGGCCGGTCCAGGAGGTCGGCCAGCGTCGCGGGGTCCGCCGGGGGCTCCGGGAGTCCGAGCTCGTCGACGAGGAAGCGCGCGGCAGCCGGCACCCCGGCCTCATCGCCCGTAGCCAGCGCGGCAAGGTGCCGGTCTCGCGCCGCCTCGAGGCGCAGCGCGAGGCCCGCGAGGAGCTTCTTCCACAGGAGCGTCGGCCCCCGCCGCTCCGCGGGGACGACGTTGTCGATGTTCTTGATGAACACGATATCGGGTTCCAGCCGCGCGAGGTTCGCAAGGAGCGCGCCGTGTCCGCCGGGGCGGAAGAGGAGGTCCCCTTCGGCCGTGCGGAACGGCCCGCCCGCGCCGTCGCCCGCGAGCGTGTCCGTGGACGGGTCCTGCTCGGAGAACGTCACGTCGAACGCGACGCCGTGCTCGCGCGAGAGCGCGTTCGCGACGCGTGAGAGCAGCTCCTGGAAGAGCCCGAGATGCTGCTGCGAGACGGTGAAATGCGCGCGGACGATGCCGCCCTTCGCCGCGGCCGATTGCGCGCCCTCGGCGAGGTGCTCTTCGAACGGCGTCTTCGCTCCAGGTCCCGACCCGTGGAACTTGATGAGGCCCTTCGGCAGCGCCGCGAGGCCGAGCCCCGGCGTGAACAGCGTCGCGCGCGCGACCGGCGCGATCCGGGGCGTGCCCTCGAGATCCACCGCCGCGGCCAGCTCGTCGCGAAACGCGAAGCGCCGCAGGCCCTCGAGGAACGCGAGCCCCTGAACGGCCTTCGCATCGCCCGTAGCCGCGCGGGCGGCGAGCTCATCGGGATCCGGGTCCTCGGCCGCGAGCGCCTCGAGGAACGCGAACATGCGCGAGGCGGCCCCCGAGGCCGGCACCAGCTTCGTGAAGCGGCCCGCGCGGGCCGCCTCCGCCCACAGGGCCAGCAGCTCCGCGTGAGCCTCCTCGGGAAGAACTCGTACGCCATCGCCCTTCGTCGCGGGGCGCCGGAGCCGAAGGGGCTTCGGCGGGTTCGCGAGGAGCGCGAGCTGCCGCTCCGCTTCCTCCCTGGGGATCCCGCGCCGTTCGAGGGTCTCGAGATCCCTCTGGCTGAGCACGTTCATGGCCCGATTCTGCGCCCAGCCTCACGGGCCGAGTCGAAGAGCGCGGTGGCGCTACCTTCACGCGTGGGGACGGCGCTCGCCGTCCCGATGGCAACGCCGCCGTCGGGGAGCGCGAGCGCCGAGAGCCGGGCTCTCAAGTCCTCCCGGACGGCGAGCGTGTCCTCCGAGGTCGCACCCGGCACGAGCACCGCGAAGGTCCCCTCCGCGAGGCGCGCGGCCAGATCGCCCGCGCGCTTGAGGGCCGCGAGGAGCACGTGTCCGACCGCGACCTCGAGCGCCTCCCCCGCGTCCTTCCCGTCCCGCGCGACGAGCCCCGCAAGGCCCGGGAGCGAAAGGACGAGGAGGCCGAGCGGTGTTCCCGCCCGCAGCCCGCGCCGCCACTCCTCCTCGAGCGACTCCTCGAAGTGCCGGAGGCTCGCGAGGCCGGTCGGCTCGTCGAGATACGACAGCTCCCGGAGCTTTTGGTTCGCCCGCTCGAGCGAGAGGTTCGCCCGATGGAGCTCCCGGTTCTTCCTCGCGAGCTCCTCACGCCGCGCCTCGGCCTCGGTGCGGAGCGAGTCGGACTCTCTCCGCGCGGACTCGGCCCGCTCCTTCTCCACGACGAGCCCTTGCGTCTTCTCCACGACCTTGGCGTCCAGCTCCCTGCCCCGCGAAACGAGCTCGGCCACCCGTATGCGGTGGAAGACGAAGGCCAGCGCGGCGGCGAGGGCGACGAGCAAGGCCAGGAAACCGCGCCGCTGATACACGCGCGGCGCGAGCACGACGCCGAGCGTCGCGCCGGTTTCGTTCCAGACGCCGTCGGCGTTGCAGGCCGAGACCCGGAACGTGTAGCGGCCGGGCGGCACGTTCGTGTAGTAGGCCGTGCGCCGCGTGCCCGCTTCGGTGACGGCCTCCTCGAAGCCTTCGAGCCGGTAGCGGAAGAGCACCCGGTCGGTGCCCAGGAACGACAGCGCGGCGTAGCGGATCTCGAGCCGGCCATCGCCCGGCGGCACGTCGACGGGCACGCCCCTCGGGAACACCCGGCCCGACGCGATCGCCTCCTCGATGACGACGGGGGGCGGCATCGTGTTCTGGGGGATGCGCGCGGGATCGATCACGGCGACGCCCTTCGTGGTCGCGAACCAGAGCCGGCCGTCGGGCCCCTTCCACGCGTTGGGCACCGAGCCGCCGCTGCACTGCCGGCTCGGCATGCCGTCGGCCGCGCCGAACACCGACGTCTTCGTGAGCCGCGGGCTCTGCCCCGACAGCACGGCCTCGAGATCGTCCCTGGCGACTCGGAAGACCCCGCCGTTGCTCGAGAGCCAGAAGCTGCCGCCGGCTTCGAGAATCTGGAAGACGCCGTCGTCGTGGAGCCCCTCGCGCGAGGTGACCGCCGCGACCTTGCCGTTCTTCAGGCGGTGCAGCCCGCCGTCGGACGTGCCGAACCAAAGAACTCCCGCGTCGTCCTCGTGGAGCGAGAGGACGGTGAGCCCGCCGAGACCCTCCTTCGCGGCGTAGACCGCGATCGCGCCGCCCGCGATGCGCGCGGGGCCCGCGCCGTAGGAGCCCACCCAGATCGCGCCCTCGCGGTCCTCGAAGACGGGCCCGGGCTGGTCGCTCGGAAGGCCGGCCAGCGGTCGGTGCAGATGGCGGTCCCCTCGGAGGGAGAGGCGCATACGGGCGGCCCGGGGACGTCCTCGAAGCGCAGCACGCCCTCGAAGTGCTCGCCCCCGTCCATGGAGCGACCGAGGGCCCAGGGCTGCCGCAGCCAGTCGGTGACCAGCCAGAGCGCACCCCCGTGGTAGCGCAGCCCGAGCGCCGGGATCATACCCAGGGAGGTAAAGTGCAGCCCCCGGTCGGT
>CAZXSG010000303.1:0-5679 GCA_964643185.1 uncultured Holophagales bacterium | reverse complement strand
CGCTCTTTCACCGCACCGACTTCCACTGGAATGACGTGGGCGCGGCCCACGTGGGAAAAGCGATCGTGGACGAGTTGGGAAAGAGAACGGGGACCGGCACCCGGTGGGAGGTCCCGATCGACCGGGTGAGCCTCAGGAACTTCAGCGGAAATCAGTCTCTGGCTCTCGGGCTCTTCCATCCGCCGACGGAAGACACCTGGGTGAGCCCTCCGCGCCTGGCCGAGCGATCCCGCTGCAAAGCGCCGGAGGGTTGGTACCTCTACTCCTGCGCTGCTCGTCCAAGCCAACCCGGGCCTCTGCTGCCGCCGACGGTCGTCGTCGGCGACTCCTTCGGCGAGCAGTTCCGAACGACGGATTTCCCGGCTCATTTTTCCGCGATCCGTCACATGAGATACACCGACATGCGCGCGCATCTTTCGGACATCCCGGCCGACACGAAGGTCATCCTCTTCGAGTTCCAGGAGACAGGCCTGATCTTCATGCAGCGCGACCCCGACCGTCTGAAGCTCTGGCCGGACATCAGCCGGCCGATCTCACTCGGGAGCGAAGGCCCCGTGCTGACCGATCCGCTTCTCATCCGGCCCGTCTACGTGGACGTCGAGGCTCCGGAATCCGTAGGTGCGGGGCAGTCTTTCGAGGTGGCCTTCGGAGTCAGGAACAACGGGACGCAGACCTGGCCTGCTCACACGAAGGCACCGCTCCGATTCGGGTATCACTGGGCCGACCCCGAAGGCCAGGGGAACTGGAACTCCGTGGTCTGGGATGACGGCACCCGCGCGTCCCTCACCGCCGACGTGCCGCCAGGTGGGTCCGCGCGCCTGACGATGACCGTCAAGGCTCTTCCCAAGGCTTCGCCGGGCTGCAAGCTCATCGTGGCGCCCGTGATCGACGGCCTCGCGAAGAGCGGGTGGCACACAGAGCACGTCCACGTGACGACGGTCGATATCACGAAATGAGCGGCTGTCTTTCCATGAGGATCTGAAGCCGTGAACCGAGGGATCCGATGGGCCACGGTCCTCCTCTTCCTGGCGATCCTCGTCGCCCCTCTTCTCCAGAGCGCGCTCGACCTCTTCGACATTCCGGCCCTCGACGAGAACCGGCGGCGGGCGTCACGCCCCACGTTCACGTGGCCGGGGGTCCTCGCGGGCGATGCCCCTTACGGCAAGCAGTACGAGAAGCACTTCGACGACCACTATGGCTTCCGGGATTTCCTGATCCGGGCCAAGCACCAGCTCGACTTCAGCGTCTTCCATCGCTCCGACGAGATCCTCATCGGAAAGGACGGCTATCTGTTCTACCGCTCGGTCGTCGAGCGTGAGCAGCTCGAGATGGAGCTGGCATGGGACAGCTCGAAGGCCCGCCTGTTCTCGAACCTCCAGGCATTGCACGATTCCTTCGCGGCTCAGGGAATCGCCTTCGTCACGGTGGCGCTCCCCAACAAGAACACTCTGTATCCGGAGCTCCTGCCCCCGTGGGCGATCCACCGTCCGGAGGCGACCGCCTACCACCAGTTCCGGGACACGATGAAGAAGAGCGACCTGCCCTTCGTGGACGCCTACCCGACGCTCGTCGAGGCAAAGTCCGCGGGCGCTCTCTTCCACAGAACGGATTTCCATTGGAACGACGTCGCGGCCGCTCTCGTGGGGCGGGACCTCGTGAATGATCTGGCCAAACGGACGGGGGTGAGGGCCGGCTGGGAGGTCCCGATCGACAGAGTGCGATACGAGCCTTTCAGTGGCGGCCAGGCCGTTTCTCTCGGGCTCTTCCGGCCTCCCGTCGAGCAGACCTGGGTCAGCCCGCCCCGGCTGGCCGCCCGCTCCGATTGCAGGGCGCCCGACGAGCCCTTCGCGTACTCCTGTGTGGCCCGCCCGGCCCAGGCAGGCGCTCTGCTGCCCCCGACGATCGTGATCGGTGATTCGTTCGGAGAGGGGTTCCGGACCACGGACTTCCCTTTCCACTTCGAGGAGATCCGTCACGTGCATTCCATTCGAATGCGCGAGGATCTGTCGAAGCTCCCGGCGAACACGAGAATCGTGATCTTCGAATTCCAGGAGACGAACCTCCTCCGCATGGCCCGGGATCCGGACCGGACGACGTACTGGCCCGCATCGGACTTGATCCCGGGCGCCTCGGCGATGCCCGCGGGGCCCGCATCGCCCGACCCCGCGCTCGTGCACGCGGAGTTCCTCGAGGCCAAGGTCCCGCAGGCCGTAAGCGAGGGGTCGGCTTTCGAGATCACGTTTCGCGTGCGCAACGCGGGGACCGAGACGTGGCTCGCGCGTTCAGAGACCCCGCTTCGCTTCGGCTATCACTGGGCCGATCCCGCCGGCCGCGGCAGCTGGGAGTCGGTGGTGTGGGACGACGGCGCCCGCGGATCGCTTCCCGCCGACGTCCCTCCCGGCGGCGAGGCCCGGCTCACCATGAAGGTTCACGCCCTTCCGAAGGCCTCGCCGGGCTGCAAGCTCATCGTCGCGCCCGTCGTCGACGGCCTCACGAAGAGCGGGTGGCACACGGAGCACGTCCACGTGGCGACCGTGGACATCACGAAGTGAGGTCTGTCCGCGTCAGTCCCGCGCGGCGAGGTTGGCGCCGAAGTAGACGGGGTCGTTCGTGCCGTTGTCGATGAGCGTCGCGTAGGCTCCGATGGATCCCCCGTGCGGGCGGATCCGGATCAGAGTGGCCCCGGCCGCGACGAGCGCTCTCGACCCGAAGACATCGTCGATCTGAAAGCCCCTTCGGCCGGGAACCCGGATGACGAAGCTGTCGAGGAGCTGGCCGCGGTCGCCCACGATCTCCACGGTCGCCTCGGCCTCGGTCACCTGCCCCGACAGCTCGAGGAGCGCGAGGTTCGTGCGGAAACCGGCGCCTGCCGACGCGCCCAGGATCTCGAGGGCCTCGCCCGAACGGGCCCGCTGGAACGAGCTGAGCGGCGGCATCGACAGTCCGTACGTTCCCTCCGGCGTGATCGTGTACGTGCGCGACGCGACGCGAACTCCCAGCGACGACAGCGTGAACCCCGTGGCGGCCCGGAGATCCAGCGACGCCACGCCGGACCCTGAGAACGCCGTCGCGAGGACGTCCCTCACGACGCGGGTCTCGCGTGGAAAGAGCGTGATGGGAAGCGAGCCCGACGTGCCCGAGGGCGTCCAGGAGGTCGCCGTGAGCTGGATGACGGCGACGGTGTCCGCGGGGTTCGTGAGGTAGAGATCGGAGCGGAAGCGGGCACCGTTCGCGCCGTCCGCGTGGACGATCGCTGGAATCGTGCGGGTGAGCGTGCCCGTGATTCCGAGGTCGGGCCCGAACATCGTCGGATCGTTCGTGCCGTTGTCGATGACGAGAACCGCCCCCACCGCTTCGCCCGCTTCGGGCGCGAACTTCAACGCGCCCGTTTCCCAGGGACGCAGACCCAGCAGCGCCGCGAGGCCGTCCACCTGCGTATGGCCGCCGGCCGGAACCCCGAAGCGCGCGACCGCGCCTCCGCCACTGTCGCCGGGCGGAGCCATGAGGCCTGCGAGAACGTCACCGCCCGCGCCGGACGTCCCGGCCGCGACGAGGTTCGTGCGGAAGCCGTCCCCGGGGAATGCCGCGGAGAAGTACACGGGATAGCGCGCGTGCGCCGCGGTGAAGACGTCGAACGCCGGGACCCCGGTTCCGAGCGTGCCGCGCGACGTCTCGGTGTACGTGCGGCTGGTCGCCTCGATCGAGGTTCCCGCCTCGGGAGTCAGGAACAGCGCGCCCGAGCCCGACTCCAACCCGAAGGTCCCGCCGAGAACGTCCGCCAGCACGCGGATCTCGTTCGCCGCGAGCGCGATCGTCTTTTCGAGGGCGGGAAGGCCCGCCGCCGTCGGCACGTAGCGCAGCTCGACGGACACGGCGCGGTCGTCGGGGTTCCGCACATGGACGTCGGACCGCCAGCGGCTCCCGTTCACGCCGGAGGCCCGCGCGACGGCCGGGATCACGAGGCGCTGCGCGAGCGCGCCGCGCACGACCCCGAACTCCTGCGACACGTCGGCGCCACCGCCGGCACCGCCGCCGGACGGTCCGCCTCCGGGGATGGCCTGAAAGTCCTCTCCCCCGTCGAACACGAACGTGCCACCCGCGGCGAGGGCGTCGACGTCGAGGTTCACGAAGCCGCGGCTGGCGCGCTCCACGAGGAAGAGCTCGTCGTAGCCACGCGGCGCGGGCTGGCCCACCTCCCAGATCGCGAGCGCGGGGTCGTAGAACGGCAGCGGGGCCGTCATTTCGACGCGCGGCCGGTGCACCTGCACGAGGAGCCGCCGTCCGGAGCGGGCCACGTGGAGCGCCTCGATCTCCGGCGCGGTCACGTCGCGCCACTGCTCGACGAGGCCCCGGGCTCTCGTGTGGAGGGAGAGGACCGAGGGCCGCGCGTTCCCCCGCTCGACGATCCACGCGCCGTCCCAGGCCGCGGTGGGCACCGCGAACGTGCGCCAGGCGGTGGGCGCGATCGTGAGCGTCGTGATCGACCCGCGGTCGACATAGGTGATCGAGGTGCCGGAGGGGAACGTCCCACCGCTCGCGGACGACCGGGCCGACACGTAGGCCGCGCCCGTCGTGGTGAGGAAGCTCTCGCCGAACGACACGCTGGCCGTGAACGGCACGAGCTGCTCCGAGGTGCCGTCGAGGTCCACGCGGAAAAGCCCCACGCGCGATTGCTGTGGCTCGGACTGCGTCACGAGGAAGCTCGTGCCGTCGGCGTTCGATCCCGCGAGCCCGAGGGTGCCCGTCGAGCCGCCCGCGGCCGGGAAGAGACGCCGCGTCGTGCCCGCGTCGGCGACCGCGACGATCTCGCGGCCTCCGCCGCTCCGGGCCGCGACGAACACGAAGGGCACCTGCCGGGTGCCGATCCGCACGCCCGACATCACGCCCCGGGCGACGGGTCCGCCTTCGTCGACGTAACCGGACCGGGTTGGGGACGAGAGCGTCCAGGCGAGGCCGGACGACGCCAGCGCGGGATCCAGCGTCACGAACGTGCGGCCGCCGTCACGGCTGTAGAGATACCTCCAAACGCTCTGCAGCTGATCGCCCGAGGTCCGGTGGTTCGTCGCGAGCAGGATCTGCTGCGTACCGTCCGGATCCTCGCGGTAGGCAGCCGCCCCGATCGCGTCACCAGTCTCGAACGGCTGGATCGTGCGCGGCGCTTCGGCGCCCGTCGAGTCGAAGAGCACGACGCTTCCCGCCGGGGGATCGGACAACGGGAAGCGCGGATCCCGCTCGATGAGGAGGTAGAACCGGTTCGTGCGGTGCTGCACCGCGGGCACGGCGTTGGCGCTCGTGACCGGCGCGTAGGACACGATGCGGGCGGAGGCCTCGCGGGAGGCAAGCGCCACGCACAGCCCCAGGAACGCTCGGGAAACACAGGATCCACGGAATCGCAGCATGGCGACACCTCGCTCTTTCCAGGGAGTGTCGCGAGCCGACAGAAGCTAACGGGCCCAAAGCTCCAGGGGGACGACACTCGGCGCGAGGTGTGCCGGATCGTTCGTACCGGGCTGGACGATCGTGAGGAACGCGGTGAGCGTGGTCCCCTTCGGAATCACCCGCACCAGCACGCCGCCCGTGCCTTGTCCCAGATTCCGCGTTCGAAGGAGGTCGGGAATCAGGATCCCGCGGTTGGCTCCGAGGCTCACGTCGAACCCATCGAGCCGGAGGCCGCGCTCG
>CAZXSG010000302.1:2659-5696 GCA_964643185.1 uncultured Holophagales bacterium | reverse complement strand
CTTGAACGTCGACTCCACGAGATCGCCGATCACGGCAACCACGGAGAGGGCGAGAGCGATCCCCACGGCGACGGCGATGTTCCCGAGAGGAGACCCCTCGGACACCGTCCGCGGGATGACGGCGACGTACAGACCGCCGAGGAGCATGCCGCCCGCGAGCTGGCCCCAGAAGCCTTCCCAGGTCTTCTTTGGGCTCACCACGGGCGCAAGCTTCTTCTTTCCGAACTTCCGTCCCGCGTAGTACGCGGCGGAATCGCCGGCCCACACGACGACGAGAACGAACAGCACGGCCTGCCAGGAGTAGGCCCGGAGTCCGATCATCGCGCTCGCTCCGGTGGCCACGTACAGGGTCGCGAAGACCGAGGCCGCGGCCGAAGGGAGGAGCACCGATGCGTCGGGCTTTTGGAACATCACGAGCGTGGGCAGGATCAGGAGCGTCGCGCCCGCGAGGCCCACGAGGACGGGCAGCGACCCGAAGAACGCCGCGACGAGAAAGCCTCCGAAGAGGAGCAGCGCGGCCGTCCGCGGCACCACCCAGCCGGCCGCCGCGATGAGCCCGAAGAACTCGATCACCGCGACGAGCGTCGCGGCGCCCACGAGCGCGGCAAAGGCCCACGTCGGGGCCTTGATGAGGATCGCGAGGACGATGGGAATGAGGACGGCGGCCGTCAGCTCCCGCTGGAATCTCATGCCCGGCTTGCCGCCTGCGCTGCCTGCGCCTGGGCAGCGCTCTCGGGCTCCGTCACGAGGCCGAAGCGGCGCTCCCGCTTCTGGAAGTCGGCGATCGCCTCGAGGAAGTCCATGGCGCGGAAGTCGGGCCAGAGCGTGTTCGTGAAATAGATCTCCGCGTAGGCGATCTGCCAGAGCAGGAAATTCGAGATGCGCACCTCGCCGCTCGTCCTCACGAGGAGGTCCGGATCCGGAAGGCCGGCCGTGTAGAGCCGCGACGCGAGGGTGTCCTCGCCCACGTCCTCGGGCCGCAGCGTTCCGGCCGCGACCTCCTCGGCGATGCGGCGCGCGGCGTCGGCCAGCTCGGCGCGGCCGGAGTAGCTGAGCGCGATGTTGAAGACGAGGCCCTTGCAGTGCGCCGTGGCGTCGAGCGCTTCCTGGAGCGCCTTGCGGACGGAAGAGTCCAACTGGTCGATGCGGCCGATCACGCGGAACCGGATGTCGTTCTTCAGGAGCGTCGCGAGCTCGCGCCGCACGTATTCCTTGAGGAGCGTCATGAGCGTCGCGACCTCGAGGTGCGGGCGCTTCCAGTTCTCGGTCGAGAACGCGTACAGCGTGAGTGCGTCGAGGTGGAGGCGGGCGGCGGTCTCCACCGTGGCCCGCACGGACGCGATCCCCGCGCGATGCCCCTCGACGCGCGGCAGGCGGCGCTGCTTCGCCCACCGTCCGTTGCCGTCCATGATCACCGCGACGTGGCGCGGCATCCGGCCGAGGTCCAGCCGGTCGAGGAGGGCGCGCTCGGGGCTCCCCGGCGGGCCGATCAGTTCCTTGTCGATCATCGAGTTTCGCCCAGGCTTCGCCTGGGCTATCGATTCTAGCCGTCGTTCGAGAACGGATACTCCACGGAGACGAGCGTGAGACCGCGGGCCTCGGCCGTCTCCCCCGGCTTCTCGAACGCGTCCCCGGGTCGCATTCTTCCCCGCCCCGCATCGCGGAGGGTGCCCACGAGGCGCCGCACCATGCCCCGGAGGAAGCCGTCGCCCACGGCCGTGATGACGAGGAGCGTGCCCTCTTCCTCGATTTCGAGCCGCTCGAGATTCCGCACCGTGGTCTTCGGTTCCGAGCCCTTCACTGAGAAGTGCTCGAAGTCCCGGCGCCCCACGAGAGCGGCGGCCGCGTTCCGCATCGCGGGCACCGAGAGCCGGGCGCGGGCGAGCGCCTCGTTCAGCCCATGGATCGGGTGCAGCGTTTCGGCCCGGCGGAGGCGATAGACGTACGTCTTGCGCACGGCGTCGAAACGGGCGTGGAACACGTCGTGGACGGCGCTCGCGCCGAGGACGCGCACGTCGCCGGCCAGGAGCGTGTTGAGCCCACGTCGCAGGCCCTCGGGAGGCACGACGGGCGCGCCCTCGGGCACGTCGAAGTGCGCGACCTGGCCCTCGGCGTGAACTCCGGCGTCGGTCCGCGAGGTTCCGTGGATGCGGATGGGCACGCCGTGCATCGTGGCGAGCGCCGCCTCGAGCTCACCCTGCACCGTCCGCACCGGGCGCGGACCGTCCTGAGCCTGCCAGCCCTCGAAGTGCGTGCCCAGATAGGCGAGGTCGAGCCGTCGCCTCACGCGCCGCGCCTCCGGTCCACGAGCGCGTAGAGCGCGAGCGCCGGAACGTAGGCGACGGCCCAGAGCGCGAGCGAGGCAGTCCCGCCGGACTGCCCGGGCGGATGGAGGTACGAGAGCGGCAGCGCACCCGCGACCCAGGCGATTGAGGTCCAGCGGTAGGCGAGCGCGAACGGCAGCACGTGGAGGAGGTACCACGGATGCAGCGTGGGCGATACGGCGAGGAGCGCCACGAGCGCGAGGCCCGCTGTGCGGAGGCCGTCGCCTTCGTTCTTCGAGTAGATCCGCGCGAGGGCGATGAGCAGCGCGGCGCCGAGGAGCGCGCGGGCGAGAAACCCGGTGTAGAGAAAGCCCCAGCCGCGGTGCATGAAGTCCGGATGGCCGAGGAGCGCCTTCATCCCGGCGTAGGCCGTCTTCGCGTGCGCGGCGCCGTCGATCGCGTCGAGCCCCCACACGAGACCCGGGTAGAGGAAGCCGTTCGCCTCCCACCGCTCGGCGTAGACGGAGAGCCCGGAGAGCGGTCCGCCCGAGCCGAGGAACGGCACGTGAGCGAGCACGATCACGGCCGCGAACACGAAGGCCCCGCGCGGCCCCAGACGCTTCAGCAGGACGGGCGCCGCGACGAGCGGCGTGAGCTTCACGAGAGGCGCGAGCGCGAGCGAAACCGCCGAGGGCTTGCCTTTCGCCCGCCCGAACAGCACGAAAGCCAGGGGCAGGAGGCCCACGGCCACGCCCGCGAGGTTGCCCCCCCCC
>CAZXSG010000302.1:0-2649 GCA_964643185.1 uncultured Holophagales bacterium | reverse complement strand
CGGAGAGGGACGCGGCGAACGGCGCGCCCAGCCACACGAGGCATGCGACCGAGAGCACGTCGAACGTGGCGGCCGTCGCCTTGATCGACCGGAGGGAGGCCTTCGCCGGCGAGAGCGCGAGGACGCCGAGCAGCCCCTGGGCGGCGGGGCCGTACACCGTGCGGATGTCCTTGTGGTTCACGTGACGCCATTCCTCGTCGCGGAGAGACTCGAGCGATCGGCTCGCGGGCGGCGCGAGGTACGGATCGATGCCCGCCGCGAGAACCCGGCCGTCCCAGCGGTGCCGATAGATGTCGTCGGAGAGAATCGGAGGCAGGAGCACGAAGGGAATGCGAACCAGCGCCGCGAGCATCAGAACAGCGATGAAGAGCCTCGAACGCCCTTGAGCATGGCCCTGCTATTGGTGGCGTTCATTGCCAGCCAATAGCCAGGGCCGTGCTGTTTGCCTATGACGGCGTGCTCCTGCTTCTCGCCTTCTACGGCAGCCACCGCTTGCATCAGGTCGTCCGCCATTATCGAATTCCGCCCGGGGATCCGCCGGCGCCGGACGTGCCGCTCCCTCTGGGCGCGGCGACGCTGGTTCAGCTGCCCGTCTACAACGAGCGGTTCGTCGTCGAGCGGCTCCTCCGGGCCGCGGCCGCGCTGCGGTCCCCGTGCGGCCCGGTGCGCATCCAGCTCCTCGACGATTCCACCGACGACTCGGCCGAGGTCGCCGCGCCGATCGTCGCCGAGCTCCGGCGCGCCGGCGTCGACCTCACGCACGTGCGGCGCGGGTCGCGCGAGGGCTACAAGGCCGGCGCGCTCGCCGAGGGGATGCGCCTCGACGCGGAGCGGTCCGACGGCGCCGCTCCGTTCATCGCGATCTTCGACGCGGACTTCGTGCCCGGCACGGACTTCCTCGAGAAGACTCTGCCGCACCTCGCCGAACCTGACGCTCCGCCCGTTCCGGGCTGCGCACCAGCGCGGACGGGCCTCGTGCAGGCCCGCTGGGACCACCTCAACCGCGACGAGTCGCTCCTCACCCAGGTGCAGAGCGTGTTCCTCGACGGCCATTTCATCCTGGAATCGGCCGTGCGCTTCCGCACCGGCCTCCTCTTCAACTTCAACGGAACGGCGGGAGTCTTCCGGCGCGAGACCATCGAGGACGCGGGCGGCTGGTCGGGCGACACGCTCACCGAGGACCTCGACCTCTCGTACCGCGCGCAGCTGAAGGGCTGGCGGTTCGTGTTCCTGAGCGACGTGACGGCACCGGCCGAGGTGCCCCGCACGATGAAGGACTTCAAATCGCAGCAGGCCCGCTGGACGAAGGGCGCGATCGAGGTCGCGCGCAAGAGCCTCGGGAAGATCCTGGCCGGGCCGTTCTCGCGCGAGGCCAAGCTCGAGGCGTTCGTGCACCTCACGAACAACCTCTCGTATCCCCTCGTGGTGCTTCTCTCTCTTCTCGTCGTGCCGTCGCTCCTCGTCCGCAAGGAGCTCGGCCTCATGCACCTTCTCTGGCTGGACGCGCCGCTCCTCTTCGGCTCGTCGATCTCCGTGGGCCTCTTCTACATCACGTCACAGCGGGCGCTGGGGCGCAACTGGGTGCGCGAGATCCGCCTCATCCCGATGATGATGTCGCTCGGCATCGGCATGGCCGTGGGGAACGCCGTCGGCGTCGTCGAGGCGCTCTGCGGCTCGGCGACCCCGTTCGTGAGAACGCCCAAGCTGGGCGGCTCCGGCGCGGCGGGGGCCCGGCGCTACCGCACGCCGCTCCGCCCGGTCTTCCTGGCCGAGGCGGCGCTTGCCGGCTACTTCGCGCTCGCCCTCGTCTGGGTGGCGGCGCGAGGCGCGTGGGAGGCGCTGCCGTTCCTCTTCATCTTCTTTTCGGGCTTCGTCTACGGGACGCTCTATTCGGTCCTTCCGGCAAGAATCTACAGTCCCGCTGTAAAACCGAACTTGACAAGATGACGCTCAGATCATAGATTCCACCCGGACGGCGCGGAGTACGAGCCGGCCCGGAGGAAGCTATGAACCTGGATCGCTACACGCTCAAGGCGCAGGAGGCGGTACAGAAGTCCGCCCAGCGGGCCCGCCAGGACGGGCACAACGAGATCACCCCCGAGCACCTCGCGCTGACGCTCGTGTCGCAGGACGGCGGTTCCGCCCCAGCGATTCTCGAACGCGTCGGCATCTCCCCCGCGCTCATCCAGAAGGATCTCGAGGCCGAGCTGGCGCGCCTGCCGCGCGTCTCGGGCGAGGGCCACGAGGCCCGCATCGGGACGCCCCTCGCGAAGATCCTCGACGCGGCCGAGAAGGCCGCTCGCGAGTTCAAGGACGACTACGTCGCCGCGGAGCACCTCCTCATCGCCCTCGTGCGCGACGGGAAGTCCAAGGCCGGAAAGCTCCTCGTCTCGCGGGGTCTCTCGGAGACTTCGCTCCTCGCGGCTCTCAAGGAGGTCCGCGGCTCCTCGCGCGTTTCGGACCCGAATGCCGAGGACAAGTACCAGGCGCTCAAGCGCTACGCCAAGGACCTCACGGACCTCGCCCGCCGCGGCAAGCTGGATCCCGTGATCGGCCGCGACGAGGAGATCCGCCGCGTCATGCAGGTCCTCACGCGGCGCACCAAGAACAACCCCGTGCTCATCGGCGAGCCGGGCGTCGGCAAGACGG
>CAZXSG010000301.1:0-5704 GCA_964643185.1 uncultured Holophagales bacterium | reverse complement strand
GGTATCTTCGTCGCGGATCTCGCCGACCATGACCTTGTCGGGGTCGTGGCGCAGGATCGACCGCAGTCCGCGCGAGAACGTGAGGCCCTTCTTCTCGTTCACGGGAATCTGCGTGATGCCGCGGAGCTGGTACTCCACGGGATCCTCGATGGTGATGATCTTGTCCTCGACCGACTGGATCTCCGAGAGGCACGCGTACAGAGTCGTCGTCTTGCCCGAGCCCGTGGGGCCCGTGACGAGGACCATGCCGTAGGGCTCGCGGATGAACTTCCGGAGCCGGCGCATCGTCTCGGGGTCCATGCCCAGGACGTCGAGCCTCAGGTTCTTGAACTCCGCGTTGGCCGATTCCTTGTCGAGGATTCGGATGACGGCGTCCTCGCCGTGCACCGTGGGCATGATCGACACGCGAAAGTCGATCGTGCGGCCCTTGACGCGGATCTTGAAGCGGCCGTCCTGCGGGATGCGCTTCTCCGCGATGTCGAGCTCCGACATGATCTTGATGCGGCTGATGATCGTGGAGTGGTGCTTCTTGTCGATCGGCTCCATGGCCGGGTAGAGCACGCCGTCGATGCGGTACTTGATGACGACGACGTTCTCTTGCGTCTCGATGTGAATGTCCGAGGCGCGGCGCTGGATGGCGTTGAAGAGAACACTGTCGACCAGCTTGATGATCGGGCTCGCGTCGGCCGCGATGCGGTCGATCGTGAGGACTTCCTGGCCCTCTTCGTCCTCCCGCACGACCTGCATGCGGAAGTCTTCGGTGGCCTCCTCGAGGACGCGCTGGGTCGACTCGGACTTCTGGAGGATCTCCTGGAGCGCGGCCCGGGAGCCCACCCGGATCCTGAGCTTCTTCTGGACCAGCGCCTCGAGCTCGTCGCGCTTGACGACGTCGGTCGGGTCGGCCATCACGACGGTGAGCGTGCCGTCCTCGGCCTTCTCGGGCAGGAACTCGAAGCGCAGCATCCAGTCGAGCGGCGTCGCGCGGAAGAGCTCGGGATCGACCCGGAACGTCCAGAGGTCGACGTAGGGGAGCCCCAGCCTCTGCGCCGTGCTCTTGGCACGCTGCTCCTCGGACGCCGCGTCGAGGACGCGCATTCCGGCGAGCACGCCGTCGGGAGCCTTCTGGGCCCGGGAGGTCTCGGGCTTCGCTGTGGGTGCGCTCATTCTCGGGACCTCAGGTCTTGATGTTCGAGAGGATGCTGAACATCGGGAGATAGACCGACAGAAGGATGGTCGCGATGACCGCGCCCATCACGATGAGGATGATCGGCTCGATCAGGTTGATGAGCTTCTGGAGGGCCGACTCGATCGCGTCGTCGTAGAACTCCGAGACGTTCTCGAGCATGTCCTCGAGCGCTCCCGTGGCCTCTCCCACCTTGACCATCGCGACCGCGAGCGACGTGAACTGTCCGGTCCCCTCGAGCGTTCGCCACAGCTCGGCCCCCTCGCGCACCTTGGGGACCACGGACGCCACGGCCGACGACATGCTGCGGTTCGCGATGGAGCCACCGGCGATCTCGAGGGCCGGAACGAGCGGAGTCCCGGCGCCCACGAGCGTCGCGAGGGACCGGCTGAACTGCGACAGCGCGAACATGTGGAGAATCTTCCCCACGAGAGGGATCCTGAGGATGAAGCCATCCCATGCGCGCGCGCCGGCCTCTGTGGCCTTCCACTGTGAGAAGACGACCCCGAGGAACACGCTGCCGATGGCGAGCTCGGCGATGTGGCCCTTCATGAAATTCGCCATGCCCACGACGATGCGGGTGAGCACCGGCAGCTCCCCGCCGAACGTCCCGTAGAACTCGGTGAACTTCGGGATCACGTAGGTCATGAGAATCACGACGAGCCCGACGGACAGGCCGATGAGCACCGCGGGGTACACGAGCGCGCCCGTGACCTTTCTGCGGACCGCGCCGAGGACCTTCTGATAGGTGAGGTACCGGCGCAGCACGGCCTCGACCTCGCCCGAGCGCTCCCCCGCCTTCAGCGACGACGAATAGAGCCGTGGAAAGACGTCCCCGTGAGAGGCGAACGCGTCCGAGAGCGCGGTGCCCGACGTGATCTGCTCCTTCACGTCCTTGAGGATCGCCTTGAAGCCCGCGTTCTCCTGTCGCTCGATGAGGATGTCGAAACCCGCGACGACGGGGAGACCGGCCTTGAGCAGCGCGACGAGCTCCTGGTTGAAGATGAGGAACTCGTCGATCGAGACCTTGGCGCCCCGCGTGGACTTGCGTTTCGTGAGTCCGGGAATCACGCGCCCGCCGCCCGCCCCCATGGCCTTGATCGCGAAGATGTGGCCGCCCTGCCGGGCGACGTCGCGGCGGACGGCCTCCTCGTTCGGGGCCTCCAGGGTGCGCACCGCGACCGAGCCGTCGGCCATGCCGATGCGGCACTCGAAGGACGGCATCAGCGCACCCCCACGATGCCCGGACCCGGGCCGCGGAGCTGAGCAACGAAAACGAGGAACAGGGCCGACGACGTGGATTCGTCCTTGCCCAGCCCGAGCACGAAGGGCTGCCCCATGGGCACGTTCACCGAGGTCCTCACGATGTCGTTACGCCTCTCGCGGCCACCCGCCTCGTGGCGGATGCGCTGGAGAACCATGTTGCGGAGCCTCACGACCGCGTCGTCGCTCACGGCGTCGAGCTGGAATTCGAGCCGGTAGTCCACACCGATGGTGTACGCGACGGCATCCCCTTCCGTCCCCTCGACCACGACGTGATCCAGAGCCGTGTATCCGGTGAGGTTGAAAACGCGTTTGAGATGGTCGCCGACCCGCCGGATCTCGTCGGACACCTTCACCTGAGCGCCCGGAGGCTCGGCGGCGGCGCGAAGGAGCGCGACGGAGATGGAGACCGCGCGGGGTGGAACGTCGTACGAGGCGATCGTCTGGGAAGCCTTTTCGAGAGCCACCGCCGTATCGCGGATGGTCAGCGTGTTGAGCTTCGACTCCAGGATGACCGAGCCGTCCTCGGTGAGAAACGGCCTCACGAGGATGAGCGCCTCCTCGGCGCGGCGGTGCCGGAGCGTGAACACGCGCACCACGGCTTGCGGCTGCGCCATCGCGATGCGGGTTTCCGCTCGTCCGAGGCTCCCGGCCTGCGGAAGCGGCAGGGCGAAGCCGGCCACCGCCGCGAGGGCGAACGGTAAGGCTCGCCTCAGGCCGCCCTGCCGGACGGCCAGGGCGAGCATCAACAGGCGGGCGCAGGGTCCGCGACGGGCGACAACCGTTCGGGGCATCACAGATCGGCGTTCTTGTCGACGATGAAGACGACCATCGGCTCGTTCGCGGAGCCGGGGGTGAACTGATAGACCGTGGCGTCCCGGTTCGCGAGCCCCTCGAGGAGGGGACGCGTCGCTCCGGCGGCGAATCCTCCGGAGGGGTAGGGCACCCTTCGAGCCGAGGGCGCAGGGCCGGGCGAACCGTTCCGCGAGAGCCGCGCGGCGAACGAGGCTCCGGGGACGTCGCCGGAGGGACCGGGTGCGGAGGGCGGAACGCCCGGAGCATCGCCAGGGACCGGCCGGAGATTTTCCACACCGACCGTCGAGACGGCAACCGTCTCTCGAGGGTCCTGCCGGGAAACGAGCACCGCTCCCCCGATGCCGGCGCCCACGAGGAGCGCGGCCGCGATGCGGAGCATCGACGAGCGGACGTGGAGGCCGTGGATGCCGCGAGGCGCGAGCCTCTTCCCGGCGCGGGCCACCGCGACGGCCGAGAGGATCTCCCCCGTGACCTCGCGGGCCTCGGCCGGAGAGATCTCCTCGAACGCGAGGGGCGCGAACACGAGGAGCGGATCGCGCCGGCGGGCCAGAGCGGCGCAGACCGGGCACGCTCCGAGGTGGGCCTTCAGCGTGCGGCTCTCGCCGGAGGTCAGCTCGTCGGCCTCGCGGCGATCGAGCAGGCCGTCGAGGAGCGCCGTCTGCGGGCAGAGCACGGCGCCGCTCAAGCCGGCACCATTTCGGGGAACTGGCGGGCCATCTCGTCGCGAAGGAGGCGGCGCGCCTGGAACAGGTGATTCCTCACGGTGGATTCCTTGCAGTCGAGCACGGCTGCGATCTCGGACGTCTCGCGCTCTTCCAGCTCGCGCATGACGAACACGAGGCGCTGTTTCTCGGAGAGCACCCCGGCGCAGGCCTCGAAGATGCGCCGGGCCTCGAGTGCGGAAACGCGGTTGGGACCTTCGGAGTCCGACACCATGCGCTCGCTCTTCACGAGCCTCAGGTTCTCGGCCTGCGTGCGGGAGCGTGTGCCCCGCGAGCGGAGCGCGTCGATGGCGAGGTTGCCCGCGATGCGGAAGAGCCACGTGGAGAAGGCCCAGGAGGGGTCGTAGCGATGGAGGTTTTCCCAGACCCTCAGGAACGTGAGCTGGGAGACGTCCCGCGCGTCCTCGGCATCCCCGAGCATCCGGCGGAGGAACGCCAGGACTCCTGGAATGCGCTGAGCAACCAGGCTCTCAAAGGCCTCCGCGTCGCCGGCCTGGGCCCGCTTCACGAGCGCGCGCTCGGCGAGCCGCTCTTTCTGGCGGTCTTCGATACGCTCCTCCTGCCGCAGGGCTTCGGCAGCTTCGGCAGCAGCCAAGGCCTCGGGGGAGGCCGCCTCGGGCTTTCGGAAAGGAAGTACCCGCATCATGTCGCCGGGAGTTTCTACGGATCCCGGGGGATCCTCGTCTAGGTGATCGCTCATCGGGAAACCCCGCGGACGCGGGCTCTATGGCAGTATAAGCGCCCCGCCCGGAACGGGGCGGGTAAACCCTTGAATCAAAACGAGTTCCGCTCCGCGCACCCGCCCCAAGGCCGACTGCGGACGCCCCTTCGGGCGCTCCTCCGGGCGCGCCTCCTGCCGGCGCCCGAGCGCCTCGAGGCGCCCGTGTGGGTGCAGGCCGTCTCGGTGGGCGAGCTGGCGGTCGCCCAGACGTTCGTGAAGGCGCTGCGGGAAGAGCTCCCCTCCGCGAACGTCCTCGTGACGTCGTCGACGCCGGCGGGCCCGGCGCCCCTCGCCTCCCGGTTTCCGCGCGTGGACGGCCGGCTCGCGACCCCCGCCTTCCCCCTCGACGTGCCCTACGCCGTGCGGCGCTTCCTTCCCGAGGCCCCGCCCGCTCCCCCCGTCCCGGTTGAGGCGGGGCCCTGGCGTGGGGCGCGGTCGCGCTGTGCCCATTCGCGGCGGGGCGCACCCGCGACGTGGTCGGCGTCGCCCACGTCACAAACACAAGGGCGATCGAAGGCGACGACTTCGGGAAGGGCGAAGCCGACGGCGCCCACGACGCCCTCGAGGTCGTGGGCGCCATCATCGAACGACTTCGCGGCGATCAGTTGGACGCGGTGACCAGCCACGCTGCCCCGCCGATCAGCACTCCCGAGGGCGACTCGTAGGGAACCAACGCAGCCGTGGCCCGGGCCACTGCCTCCGCCTCGAGTTCGGGCGGGGCGCCATCGAACACGGCGCGTCCGAGACCGGTGGTGCGCATGAAGTGCGCCGCTTCGGCCGCGTTGTCACCCATCCACAGCTCAGCAGCGGCCGGCGCCGTCGAAGGATCAGTGAACCCAGCAGCGGTGAGGATCCCGGTGATCCTCTCGGCGTCCGCGAACGCGAATGCCCCAGGTGCGGTTGGATCGTCGCCCACGGGAAGCGGAAGCACCTCGGCCACCGCGGCGCCCGGCACGATCATCCAGTCGTTGGCGAACAGGTCCTGCCAGCACACGAACG
>CAZXSG010000300.1:0-5705 GCA_964643185.1 uncultured Holophagales bacterium | reverse complement strand
CGGAACCGCGACATCGGCGTTCAGCGACTGGGCGAAGGTGCTGGCCGCGAGGAACCGGCCCTCCCTGCGGGATCCAGAAAAAAGGCCCGCCTGGCGGCGGGCCTGGGGGTCGCTGGTGGAGGCGGGGGGAGTCGAACCCCCGTCCGAAGCGCCCGAACGTCGAGATTCTCCACGCTCAGTCTGGACTTTTTATCTCACCGCGGCCCTATCGAGTCCAGACAATCGAGTGCCGAAGCCAGTCTGGCAACTTCGTTCGGGGGCTTCAGACGGCGGCCCCTTCACTAGCCTGAATTTCGCGACAAGAGCCGAGGCGCTTCAGGCGCGCTCCCCGGCTCCCGTCACAGGACTAACTTTTCAGTTAGGCTGCGAGAGCGAGTTCGCTGTCGTTGGCAGCTAGTTTTTGCCATACCTTTTTACGAGGGAATGGCGTGCTCGGCGTGCTCCCCGATCGCAGGATGCCCCGTCGAAACCGGTACGCCCCCTTGGATCAGATGCGAGCGCGAGACCGCTCGCGTCACTAAGGTACCACGCTCCGGCGATTGACCGCCGAGGGGCCCGCGCGCAGGATGTGCGCATGGCGGTTACCCGAACCCAGAAAGCTCAGAAGCCGGTGCCGAAACCGAAACCCTCTCCCGCGAAACCTGCGAAGGCGATTCCGTCGCCCCCCAAGGTTCTCGTGGTCGTCACCACGGTGGGGACCGAGGAGCAGGCCCTCGACATCGCGCACCACCTGGTGGAGAACCACCTCGTCGCGTGCGTGAACATTCTGCCCGGCGTGCGGTCGGTGTTCTTCTGGAAGGGCAAGGTCAACGACGATCGCGAGTTCCTGCTCATCGCCAAGAGCGTCCCCGCGAACTTCGAGGCCGTGCGGGCGGCGATGAAGAAGCTGAACGCGTACGAGCTGCCCGAGATCCTCGGCTTCGACGCCGGCTACGCCGATGCCGCGTTCGCGGCCTGGGTGAAGGACACCTCGACCAACCGAAAGTGACCGGCCGCGCGGCGGGACTGGCCCTCGTTCTCTTCCTGTCAGAGTGTGCCCTGAGCGCCTCCTCGGGAGCGGATGTGAGGGCCCGCGTCTCGCGCGATCTCGCGGCCGGCCGGCCGCTCGTGGTGCATGTCGTCGTCGCGCTCTGCGACAACGACAACCAGGGCATCGTCCCGGTACCGAAAGCGATCGGCAACGGCCAGGACCCCGTGCGGAACCTGTACTGGGGCGCCGGCTACGGCCTCGACACGTACTTCAAACGATATGGCGGCTGGACCGTCGAGCGGCGTGAAGCGAACCCGGCGCCGGGCATCCTCGTCCGCCTCGTCCTCTCGAAGACGCTGCGGCGCGAAGGCAGAGCAATCGTGGTGCATCTCGTCGCGGACGCCTGGGACGGCCGGGAGATCCGAAGAGCGACCGAGCGCTTCCTGGCGATGGCGGCGGGACACGTTCCCGAGAGCGTACCGGCGGGAAAGGCAGGACCCGCGCTCCCGGCTGGAGGTGCCGCCGCGCTGGTCGCGTACGTGGGACACGACGGGCTCATGGACTTCTCCGTTCCTCCGCCTCCCGCTCCCCTCGCGGACGCGCCCCCGCGGAGCGCGATCGTCCTCGCGTGCGCGCGCAAGGCGTACTTCGGCCCTCATCTCGAGCGCGCGGGCGCGCATCCGCTCGTCCTGACGACGGGCCTGATGGCGCCCGAGGCCTACACGCTCGAGGCGGCCGTGAGCTCCTGGGCCGCCGGAGAGGCGAGCGATCTCACCCGGCGCGCCGCCGCGGCTGCGTACCATCGGTATCAGAAGTGCGGTGCCCGCGCGGCCGCACGGCTCTTCGCCGGCGAGCCCTGACCTTCAGGCTCCCGGCGCCGCGAGCGACTTCAGCACCGCGAGCGCGTCGCCGCGACGCTCCCAGGGCACGAACAGGTGGTCGTGGAAGTAAGCCGATATCGCGTTCGTGCTGATGCCTTCCTTGGCGAGCGCCGTGCTGAGGGCCGCGAGGAAGCCGACGGCCTCGAGCGACGAGTGCACCGTGAGCGTGATGAGCGCCCACCGCGGAAGGGCACCGGCGAGATCCGACGACGCGCTCTCCTTCACCATGAGCGTGGGCCCCTCGGCCTCGCGCACCAGAGCCCACGCGCCGAGGACCAGCGCCGGTGGCGGCTCCCCGTTGAACGTGAGGAACACGTAGGCGTCCTGCTGCATCTCCGGCCGCATCGTCCGAAGAAGCGTCGTCAGGTTCGTCTCGCCGGAGGCGTCCCCCGGCCCGGAGGGCTGCCCCAATTCGGTCACACGCCCGAGAGCGCGTGCTCGAGGTCCGCGACGATGTCCTCGAGGTCCTCGATGCCGCAGGACACGCGGACGAGGCCGGGCGTGATGCCGCGGCGCTTGCGCTCCTCGGGCTCGACGCTCGCGTGGGTCATCGTGGCCGGGTGCGAGATGAGGCTCTCGACGCCGCCCAGGCTCTCGGCGAGCGCGCAGATGCGCACGCGATCGAGCAGGCGCTTCGCGGCCCCCTCGGAGCCCAGGTCGAACGAGATCATCCCGCCGAAGCCCGACATCTGACGTTTCGCGAGCGCGTGCCCGGGATGCGATTCGAGGCCCGGGTAGATCACCGACGCGACCTTGGGGTGCCCCTCGAGAAACGCGGCGACGGCCCGGCCGTTCGCGTCGTGCGCCCGCATGCGGATGGGCAGGGTCTTGATGCCGCGCGTCACGAGGAACGCGTCGAACGGCGAGAGGATGCCGCCCGCGGCATTCTGGGAGAAGCCGATCTTCGCGGCGTCGACGGGGTCCTTGCAGATCACCGCGCCGCCCACGCTGTCGCTGTGGCCGTTGAGGTACTTCGTGGTCGAGTGGACCACCACGTCGCACCCGAGATCGAGCGGCTTCTGGAAGTACGGCGTCGCGAACGTGTTGTCCACGACGACGCGGATCTTGTGGCCGCTCTTCTCGCCGGCCTCCTTCGCGAGGAGCGCGAGGGCCGCGAGGTCCGAGATCTCCATCGTCGGGTTTGTGGGCGTCTCGACGAACAGCATCTTCGTCTGCGGCGTGAACGCCGCGCGCACGGCCTCGAGGTCGGTGGTGTCCACGTAGTCGAAGGTGACGCCGAAGTTCTGCAGCACCTTCGAGAAGAACCGGTACGTGCCGCCGTACGTGTTGCGCGACACGAGCACGTGGTCGCCCTGAGCGACGAACGAGAGCATCAGCGTCGTGGTGGCGGCCATGCCCGACGCGAACGCGTGGGCCGCGGCGCCGCTCTCGATCGCCGCGAGAAGCTCCTCGAGCGCGAGGCGCGTGGGGTTCTTCGTGCGGGCGTACTCGTAGCCCTGCTTCGGGTTGCCGAAGCTCTCCTGGACGTAGGTGGACGTCTGGAAGATGGGCACGATCACGGCGCCCGTCATGGACTCGGGGTCCTGCCCGGCGTGGATGCAGAGGGTCGAAAGGCCTACGGGACGGTTCGTTTTCACAGAATCCCCTGACTCATGTAGCGCTCGGCTCCATCGGGAAGGATCGTCACGATGCGTTTTCCGGGGCCCAGGCGCTTTGCGACGCGGCGCGCGGCAGCCAGGTTGCAGCCGGAGGAGCCGCCCACGAGGAGCCCCTCGGTGCGGGCGACCTCGCGCACGGTGGCGAAGGCCTCCTCGTCGTCGACCATCTGGACCTCGTCGAAGCAGTCCCGCGGCATGATGTCCGGCCAGAACGACTGCCCGATGCCCTCGACGCGGTGGGGTCCGGCGGTGCCTCCGGCGAAGATCGAGCCCTCGGGCTCCACGACGACGCGGAGGAGGCCCGGGTTCCGCTCGCGCAGGTAACGCACGATGCCGACGAACGTGCCCGTCGAGCCGCAGCCGATCACGGCCGCATCGACGCGCCCCTCGAGCTGCTCCCAGATTTCGGGACCGGTCGTGTCGTAGTGCGCCTGGGGGTTCGCGGGGTTCGAGAACTGCTGGGGCACGAAGCTGCCGGGGATTTCCGCGGCGAGCTCGAAGGCCTTTCGAATGGCGCCGGTCATTCCTTCCTCCGTGGAGGTGGTGACGACCGTGCCGCCGAGGGCCGCCATGAGCTTCTGCTTCTCGATGGAGTACTTCTCGGGCACGCAGAGGATCACCTTGTATCCCCTTTGGGCTCCCACGAGCGCGAGGCCGATGCCCGTGTTGCCGGCGGTGGGCTCGATGATCGTGGCGCCCGGGGCGAGCTTTCCGTCCCGCTCGGCGGCCAGGATCATCCCGGTGCCGAGACGGTCCTTCACGGAGCCGCCGGGGTTCATGAACTCGCACTTGGCGAAGACGTCGGCGGCATCCCGGCCGATGAAACGGCGGAGGCGCACGACGGGGGTGTTGCCGATGAGATCGAGGACGGAATCGACGACGGTGAGCGGACGCGCAGCGGCGACGGTCATTGGGCTCTTTCTATGGTGGCGAGTTCCCGCGTCCAAAGAAAAACGGGAGCGACCGTGAGGCCGCTCCCGTGAGTCTAAACGCCTGTGGGGTACCTTCCAGTGGCCGGACCGACCAAGAAGAGGGCGGAAGGCCTCTGGCGCGAAGCGCCAGGGTGGAAGGTCTGGAAACCCATAAGTGGGTTTCCAGGTTCAGTTATCGGCCGGAACCCGTGCGACGGTCGCGGTAGCACTCTTTGCAGTACACCGGCTTGCCGTTGGTGGGGTTGAAGGGGACCTGGGTCGCCTTGCCGCACGCGTCACAGGTGACGTTGTACAGCGAGCGGGGGCCGCCCTCGCCCATGCCACCCGTCTTGCGACGGTCGCGGCAGCCGCGGCAGCGCTTGGGCTCGTTGGAGAAGCCCTTCTGAGCGTAGAACTCCTGCTCGTTCGCCGAGAAGATGAAGGGGGCGCCGCAGTCGATGCAATTGATGGTCTTGTCCTGGTACATGAGAACTCCGTGGTGGTATTTCCACCCGTGGTTTGGAAGGCATCGCTCCGTGCCGGGAATCGGCACGCGAACTCAATTCGCCTCGAATTGAACTTGGGAAACCTTTACCGGCTCCGGGACGTCGGGAGGCTTCGGTGGGGCCGTTTCCCCGATGGGGCCCCTGGGACGATGGACTGGGAACCGACCTCCTCTACCGAGTGAACCTTAGAGCCAGTCGAGGATCCGAGGGATGGGACCACGGGATACCACGGGCCGTTACTTGAGTATGAAAGCGGAGATTCAGGGCGAACGCAAGGGAAAAATGAGCACCCGTTCAAGTGTGAGGGGGTTCAGCCGCCGATCCTACGCCCGAACCGGATGTTGTCAATCAGGCGGGTCCGGCCCAGAAAAGCGGCCACAGCGAGGAGGACGGGACGGTCGATCACGGTGACCGGCTGCATCGTCTCGGCGTCCACGAGGTCGAGCGCGTCGATGCGGAACGCGGGCACGGCCTCGAGGCCTTTGCGCACCGCCCGGAGGATCGTCGCGGCGTCCTTCTCGCCCAGCTCGTGGACGAGATGCCCCGCGAGGAGCGCGCGGAAGAGCCCGGGCGCCACGGCGCGCTCCTCGGGCGTGAGGTACTGGTTGCGGGAGGAGAGCGCGAGCCCGTCGGGCTCGCGCACCGTGTCGTGGACGAGGAGCCGCAGCGGGAACCCGATATCGGTTACCAGCCGCTTCACCACGGCTGCCTGCTGCGCGTCCTTGGCGCCGAAGACGGCCAGGTCGGGCCCGACGAGGGCGAAGAGCCGCGCGACGACCGTGGCCACGCCGTCGAAGTGGCCAGGCCGGCGCGCCCCC
>CAZXSG010000299.1:0-5715 GCA_964643185.1 uncultured Holophagales bacterium | reverse complement strand
CTCGCCGGGTCCAGCACCGTGGGCGACGGAGTCGTGCTCGCCGGACAGGTCGGCGTCGCGGGGCACGTCCACATCGACAACGGGGTGAAGGCCGGCGGGCAGACGGGCATCAGCGCCGACGTTCCCGACGGCGTCGCCGTGAACGGCTCTCCGCATCAGACCTACCGTGAATCCATGAAGAGCATCGTGGAGTACCGCCGGCTTCCCGAGACCGCGCGTCTCGTGCGCGTCCTCGCGCAGAAGGCCGGGCTCATCGAGGAGACCGAATGACCGAAACCGCTGCGGCCGCGTCCGGCCCGAAGACGTCCCTCTCGATCAAAGAGATCCAGGACATCCTGCCGCACCGCTACCCGTTCCTGCTCGTAGACCGCGTTTTGAGCATGGAGCCCGGCAAGCGCATCGTGGGGATCAAAAACGTCACGATCAACGAGGAGTTCTTCCTCGGGCATTTCCCGGGCAATCCCGTGATGCCGGGCGTCCTCCTTCTCGAGGCCATGGCCCAGGTCGGCGGGCTCCTCCTCCTCTCGGGCCGCCCCGACCCAAAGGCCCACGTGATGTACCTGAGCGGTGTGGACAAAGCCCGTTTCCGGCGGCCCGTGGTGCCCGGCGATCAGGTCGTTTTCACCGTGGAGCTCCTCGCCGACCGGCACGGGCTCGTGAAGGTGAAGGCCGAGGCCCGCGTCGACGGCCAGCTCTGTGCCGAGGCCGAGCTGATGAGCAGCCTCGTTCCCAAGGGAGACCGGTGATGGCGACGGCGACGGCCACGGTCCATCCGACCGCGATCGTCCACGAGACGGCCGTGCTCGGGGACGCCGTCGAGATCGGGCCCTACGCCGTCATCGGCGCGAACGTGACGCTCGGAGCCGGGAGCACGGTCGGGCCGCACGCGGTCGTCGAAGGCCCCTCGACCTTCGGCGAAGCGAACCGCATCCACCCGCACGCGATGCTGGGCGGGCCCCCGCAGGACCTCAAGTACAAGGGCGAGCCCACGCTGCTCGAGGTGGGCGATCGAAACGTGTTCCGCGAGTTCTGCACGGCGCACCGGGGCACGGCCTCGGGGCGCGGACGCACGGTGATCGGGAGCGACAACCTCTTCATGGCGTATGCCCACGTCGCGCACGACTGCCAGGTCGGGAGCCGCACGGTGTTCGCGAACGGAGCCTCCCTCGCGGGACACTGCATCGTCGAGGACGACGTCGTGATGGGCGCCTACGCCGCACTGCGCCAGTTCTGCCGGGTCGGCAGGCATGCGTTCGTGGGAGCGTTCGCGCCCCTCAACCGCGACGTGCTGCCGTTTCTCTGGACCTCCACGGACCGGCCGACGAAGGCCTGGAAGCTGAACAGCGTGGGCCTCGCCCGCAAGGGCTATTCCCCCGAGAGGGTCGCCGCGCTGCAGAAGGCGTATCGCATCCTCCACAAGCACCGTCACGACAGGGCGGCGATGGTGGCGGCCCTCGAGGAGCTGGCTGCCTCCGCTCCCGACGTCGGCGAGTTGCTGGACTTCATCAAGTCGGCCCCCGCCCACGGCATACACGGGGCGTAATGTCCTGGGGGCACCATGGCCGGTGCCCCCAGACCCCTCCGAGCCAATCGCTGATTTTGCCGGGTTCGGGGCCTGACGAGGCCGGTGCCCCCAGACCCCCTCCGAGCCAATCGCTGAGTTGTCCGGGGTTTGCCTACACTTCCGCCGGTTCGGCCTTCTTGTGCTTGGCGCGCTCGGCGATGAGCTTGTCCTGCTGGAGGCGGGGGAGCTCCTCGTAGTGCCCCATCTCCATGTGAAACGAGCCGCGGCCCTGCGTGATCGAGCGGAGGACCGGCGCGTAGGAGATCATCTCGGCGAGCGGGACCTCGGCGCGGATCACGGACTCGTCGCCCTCGGTCTCCATGCCCGAAGGACGCCCGCGGCGGCTCGTGAGATCGCCCATCAGGTCGCCCATGTACTCCTGGGGCGCCCGGATGTCGACCTTCATGATGGGCTCGAGGATGATCGGCCGCGCGCGCTCCATCGCGTCCTTGAGCGCCAGCGAGCCGGCGATCTTGAACGCCATTTCCGACGAGTCGACGTCGTGGTACTGGCCGTCGTAGACCTCGACCTCGAAGTCCACCATCGGGTATCCGGCGAGGTAGCCGCGCTTGCGGGATTCCTGGATGCCCTTCTCGATGGCTGGCACGTACTGCCGCGGAATCGAGCCCCCGAAGATGTTGTCGGTGAACTTGAAGTCCGCACCGCGGGTCAGGGGACGTACGCGGATGCGGCAGTCGGCGAACTGGCCGTGCCCGCCCGTCTGCTTCTTGTGGCGCCCGTGAGCCTCGGTCTCGCGGGTGACCGTCTCCCGGTAGGGCACGTGGGGCGGATGCAGGATCACCTCGACGCCGCTCTTGCGGCGCATCCGGGCGACCGCGATCTCGACGTGGAGCTGTCCGGCGCCCGAGAGGAGGAACTCGTGCGTGTCGGCGTCCCGCGAGAACTTCAGGGAGGGGTCTTCCTCGATGAGCTTGTGGAGCGCGAGGGAGATCTTGTCCTCGTCGCCCTTCGTCTTGGGCTCGATGGCGAACGAGATCGCGGGCTCGGCGAAGTGGATCGCATGGAAGGAAAGGGGCTTGTCCTTCCCGGCCAGGCTGTCGTTCGTGAGCGTTTCCTTGAGCTTGGCGACGCAGCCGATGTCTCCCGCAGGGACCTCGGGCACGGTCTGGAGCGTCTTTCCGAGAGGTGAGGAGACCGGACCGAACCGCTCGACGGCGTCCCGCGTGACGTTCTGGTAGCTGGCGTCGGCCTTCACGGTGCCGCTGTACACGCGGAAGAGCGAGAGCCGCCCGGCATACGGGTCGGAAATCGTCTTGAAGACGAAGGCGCCCACAGGACCCGCCGCGTCTGCGGTGACTGTGACCGAATGGCCGTCCTTCGCAGTCGCGACCGTACTGAACGCGTCGGCCGTCGGCAGGATGTCCACGATCTCGTCCAGGATCTTCTCGACGCCGCGTTCGTGATCCCCGCCGGCCGCGAACAGCACGGGGACGATCCGCCTGTCCTTGACGCCTGCGCGCAGGGCGGGGAGAAGCTGCTCCTCGGTGAGGTTTCCCTGCGAGAAGAAAACTTCCATGAGCGTGTCGTCCCCTTCGGCGACCATCTCGACCAGGGCCTCGTGCAGCGTCTGACCGTCGGCGGCGAACTCGTCGGGAATCTGCCCTTCAGCGGTCCGGCCGGCGTCGTCGGTGAGGAAGCCCTTCATCCCGACGAGGTCGATGACGCCGCGGAAGCCCTTCTCGCGGCCGATCGAGGCCTCGATCGCGGTGCAGCGCCGCCCGAATTTCTTGATGAGCTGGTCCATCACGCGGCCCCCGTCGGCGCGCTCCCGGTCCATGCGGTTGACGACGATCATGCGGGGGAGCCCGAGCTCCTCACAGAGCTTCCACGCCTTCTCCGTCTGCACCTCGGGGCCGGCGACGGCGTCCACGACGATGAGCGCGGCATCGGCCGCGCGGAGCCCGCAGATCATTTCCGATTCGAAGATGCCGTAGCCCGGCGTGTCGATGAGGTTGATCTTTCGCTTCTTCCATTCCAGCGACGCGACGGAAAGGCCGATCGAGATCCTGCGGTCGATCTCCTCGGGGTCGAAATCCGTCGGGGCGGTGCCGTCCTCGACCCTTCCGAAGCGATTCACGGCGCCGGCCTCATGGAGGAGTGCGGAAACGAGGGTCGTCTTGCCGACGCCGTTGTGCCCCACCACCGCCACGTTGTGGATGTTGGAAGCGGAAAAGACTTTCATGAAGCCTCCTCAAAAGACCACCTGGACGTACCTCCCCGGATTATCGGGGGGCGCAAACCCTTCCTCCAAACCGTTTTTTCCTCGAAGGGTTTGACCGCTTCGGAGCGGGGGCCTACAATTTTTCAGCGCTGGAGTCGGCGTCACTTTGTCCTTACGGAGGCTTTCTGCCCCCCGAACTGGGTCCGTCGTTCTCGAGCTTCCCCAAGAAGTTCGGCCGTTACGAGGTGGTCCGCGAGCTCGGTAAGGGCGCGATGGGGATCGTCTACCTCGGGCGAGACCCCGTTATCGGGCGTCTCGTTGCCCTCAAGACGATCCGCGTCGCCGTGGACGACGACGCCGAGATGCGGGAGTTCTCCGAGCGCTTCCTCCGCGAGGCGCAGGCGGCCGGCATCCTCTCCCACCCGAACATCGTCACGGTTCACGACGTCGGCGAGGATCCGGGCACGAAGACGACCTTCATCGCGATGGAGTACGTCGAAGGCAAGAACCTCAAGCAGCTCCTGCAGGAAAAGACCCCGTATCCCTTCGAGCGGGTCGCCGAGATCATCGGGCAGGTCGCCGAGGCGCTCGACTACGCACACCGCAAGGGCATCGTCCACCGCGATGTGAAGCCGGCGAACATCATCATCACGCCGGAAGGGCAGGTGAAGATCACCGACTTCGGCATCGCTAAGATCGAGAAGTCGAACCTCACCTCCACGGGTCAGTTCCTGGGCACCCCGAACTACATGTCGCCAGAGCAGGTGACCGGCGAGACCGTCGATGGCCGGAGCGACCTCTTCTCTCTCGGCGTCGTGCTCTACGAGCTCCTGACCCGCAAGAAGCCGTTCACGGGCGAGAACCTCACGTCGATCTCCTACAAGATCGTCCACGAGTCCTTCACCCCGCCCGAAACTTACGATGCCGCCCTCCCTCCGGAGTTCGGCCCGATTCTCCAAAAGGCGCTCGCCAAGGACCCCGCGGTCCGCTTCCAGCGTGGAAACGATTTCGCCCTGTCCCTCTACGAATTCAAAGCCCGCCAGGAAGAGCGCGAGATGCTGCGCGACCTGGGCAAGATGATCGGGGAGGCCGAACGGCTCGGCCCCGTTTCGACGCTCGACGTCGCGCCCCCGACCTTCCCGGGACCTTCGGGGTCCAGCCCGGGGTTCGTTCCGCCAGCGTCCGCGGCCTACACCCCGCGTCCCTCGTCTCCAGCGCTGCCGGTTCCAGGGGAGGTCCAGCGGGGCGGCACCCCGACGCCTCCACCCGCTCCCATGCCGCCTTCGATGTCCCTGACGGGCGACGGAGGAACGGTGCGGCTCGAGATGCCGCTCACCACGCTGCCGATCGGAAGTCCCGTTCTTTCGAGGCCTCTCGGAGAGGATTTCGAGCTGGATGTGCCGGCGCCCCGCCCCGCGGAGGCCCGCAGGGGGTTCTCGCCGGAGCCGGCAACGACAGCCGGAGGCGCGGGAGATCGGACGGTCGATCGGCCCCTGGCTCCGCGCATGACGACGCCTGCTCCCCGTCCGACGCCCCCGCCCCCGGCCGAAGTCGACGTGACGACGCCCGGGGCCGAGGTCATGATGGATGGGCTGACCGAGCGCATGACGGCGGTCGGCTTCGACCCGCCCTCACCACCGTCTCCGCCGTCGCAGCCCCCGCCTGCGCGCCCGGCTGCACCCCCACCGGCGCAACCGCCTGCCCGACACCCGTCTCCGCCGCCCCGTCCGCAGGCCCCGGTCGCATCCACTGTGCCCGAGGCCGCGTCCCGCGAGTACGAGCCGACACACCGCTACGAGGCGATCAGCCTGCCGAAGGAAGAGCCCAGGGAGTTTCCGAAATCCGGCGGCTTCGACGAGGACTATCGTCCCACCGAGGTCATCGTCGACGCGGCGAAGCTGGCAGCTCTCGGAATGCCGAAGCCCTCTCCCGCGGCGGCGCGTCCTTCCCCTCCTCCGCAACCACCTCC
>CAZXSG010000298.1:0-5721 GCA_964643185.1 uncultured Holophagales bacterium | reverse complement strand
TCCTCGCGAACATGAGCCACGAGCTGCGCACGCCGCTGAACGCCGTGCTGGGCTTCGCGCAGCTCATGGGGCGCAGGAAGGGCCGCGACCCCGAGGACCTCGAGCACCTGGCCATCATCGGGCGGAGCGGCGAGCACCTCCTGAACCTCATCAACGACGTCCTCTCCCTCTCGAAGGTGGAGGCGGGCGCGGTGACGATCTCACCCTCGATCTTCGAGCCCGCGCACTTCCTGAAGGGCCTCTTCGAGATGCTGCGCGTGCGGGCCGAAGGCAAGGGCCTCGAGCTGGTGTTCGAGCCGGCCGAGGGCTTTCCGTCTGCCGTGGTGGGGGACGACGGCAAGCTCCGGCAGATCCTCATCAACCTGCTCGGCAACGCGGTGAAATTCACGGAGCAGGGCCGCGTGGTTTTCCGTGCGAGGTGGGCAGATGGCGAAGCGCGCTTCGAGGTCGAAGACACCGGCCCCGGGCTCGCGGCGGGCGAACGGGAGAAGCTGTTCCAGCCGTTCGTGCAGACGGAAGCCGGACGCCGGGTGGCCGAAGGCACGGGCCTCGGACTCACCATCAGCCGGAGCTTCGCGCGTCTCATGGGCGGCGACATCTCCGTGACGAGCGAGCCCGGGAAGGGCAGCGTCTTCACCGTGACGATTCCGCTCCCCCAGGCCGCCGAGGAAGCCGTCGTCTCGTCGCGCCGCCGCGGAGACCGAAGGCAGGTCGCCGGGCTCGCGGCAGGCGAGCCGTCCCGCCTTCTCCTGGTGGCCGACGACGTGGCCGAGAACCGCCTCCTCCTCACGCGGCTCCTCGAGTCGGCGGGCTTCCGGGTCGTGGAAGCGGTGGACGGCGCGGAGGCGATTCGCAAGTGGGAAGAGGCGCGGCCCGAGCTGATCTTCATGGACGTGCGCATGCCCGTCCTGGACGGCCTCTCGGCCACGAGGCGGATCCGCGACCTCGAGAGGGCCCGGGGCGGAGCGGAACGGGTGCGCGTCGTGGCGCTCTCGGCCAGCGTCCTCCAGCACGAGAAGGGCGACATCCTCGAGGCCGGCTGCGACGACTTTCTCGCCAAGCCCTTCCGCAGCGCGGCCATCTTCGACAAGCTCGTGGAGCTGCTCGGCGTGAGGTTCGACTACGACGTTGCGGCGCCGACGCGTCGCGAGACGCCGCCCGCCGCGGGCGTGCTCACCGCGGAGCGCCTCGCGGCGCTGTCTCCGGATCGCCGCGAGAGGCTGCACTCGGCCGTGAAGGTCGGTGACGACGAGGCCGCGCTCCTCGCAGCCGAGGAGATCCGCGCAGAGGACGCCGCGCTCGCGGAGGCTCTGGTCAAGGCGATCGGCGAGTTCCAGCTCAGCCGGCTGCTGTCTCTGATGGAGAAGAGGGTGCCATGAACGGTGACGTGTTCGTCGTGGACGACAACCCCGACAACCTCACGCTCCTCGTGGGCCTTCTGAGGCGACAGGGCTACCGCGTGCGCGTGGCCGACAGCGGCCGGCGGGCTCTGGAGATGATCCGCGCGCTCCTGCCCGAGCTGATCCTCCTCGACATCTCCATGCCCGAGATGGACGGCTACGAGGTCTGCCGGGAGCTGAAGAAGGACGCGGCCACGAACGCCGTGCCCGTGCTCTTCATCAGCGCGCTCGACGACGCGGGCGACAAGGTGCGGGGCTTCGAATCGGGAGCCGTGGACTACATCGGCAAGCCGTTCCAGGCCCCCGAGGTGATCGCCCGCGTGGAGAGCCACCTGAAGCTCGGCCGGCTCCAGAAGGCGCTCGAGGCCCGGAACGCCGAGCTCTCGCGCCTCAACGCCGAGAAGGACGAGTTCCTCGGCATCGCCGCGCACGACCTCAAGAGCCCGCTGAGCGTGATTCGCGGCTACGCCGAGATGCTGCGCGAGCACCCCGAGACCGACGCGGAGACGCGGGACGCGTACCTCGCGCGCATCGCCCTCGCGTCGAGCCGCATGGCCCAGCTCATCCAGGACCTCCTCGACGTGAACGCCATCGAGCGCGGCGCGCTCGTGATCCGCACGGAGCCCGTGGACCTCGCCGAGGCCGCGCGGCTCGTGGTGGAGGCCCACCAGGAGGCCGCGCGGGCCAAGGGGCAGACGCTGCGGCTCGAGGAGCCCACAGGCGGCGCCCGCGCTCTCGCCGATTCGGTCTTCCTGCCTCAGATGATCGAGAACCTCGTCTCGAACGCGCTCAAGTACTCGCCCCACGGCAAGCCCGTGCTGGTGAAGGTCGTGAGCGCCGGGAGCACGCTGCGGCTCGAGGTCGTGGACGAGGGACCCGGTCTGAGCGAAGAGGATCAGGCGAAGCTCTTCGGGAAGTTCGCGCGGCTCTCGGCCAAGCCCACGGGCGGTGAGCACACCACCGGGCTCGGCCTTTCCATCGTGAAGCGGCTCGTGGAGTCGATGAACGGCCACGTGGGCTGCATCAGCACGGCCGGCGCGGGCGCGACGTTCTTCCTGGAGCTGCCTACGGCCTGAGCTCATTCGCCAAGGGGAGATTCGGCTACGGGGTGTCCGCGCCTCCCCGGACGCCGAAGCGGCGTGAGTCCCAGCGCTTCAGGATCTCGAGCGCGCGCTCGTAGCTCGGGAAGCCGTGCTGCTCCGTTCGGAGGCAGACCCGGAACCAGTCCGAGGCGTCCGCGATGCGCTTCTCACCGGCGGCCTTCAGTCCGAAGAGAAAGGCGACGTCGCAGCGATGCGGCCCGTCCGTGGCCGCGGCGAGGAGCTTCTCGGCCGGCTCGAGGCCCAGGAGGAACCTGCCGTAGAGCACTTCATCGGGCGAGGCCTTCGGATCTTTGAGGCGAGCCTCCAGCTTCTCCCTCCGCGGCCCCTGCGCGCCGCCCTCGAAGGCGGCGCCCGCAGCGCGCAGAAACCACAGGTCCCCGTCGTCTTTCAGGAGCCACAGCACGTCGAACTCGCGCTCGTCGAACGCGATGTCGGCGACCCACTCCGCGCTCTTGCTCGAGGCGACTCTCTTTCGAAACCACGCGGCCGCGTGCTCCTCGCCCTTGTCGAGCTTCCGATACCGATACTGGAGGAGGTGTCCGTCGATCGTCTCGCCCTTGCTCTTGCAGACGGCCTCGAGGAGGTCGGAGGCGATCTCGTACTGCTTCTTCCGCGCGAAGTACGGCGCCATATCGAACAGGAACCAGGGGTTGACTCCGGCCTTGACCAGTGCGTCGAAGGCCTTCTTCGTCTTCGCAGGCTTGGCCTTGCCGAACACCTCGTAGAACCGGCGCCCAACGAAAGCGCGCCAGTCGCCCGGAGGCAGGGGATACCGAGGGTCCACGAGGAGCTTGGCCGCTTCTTCGTTCCGGTCCTGCCGCCACAGGAGCTGAGCAACCTCCAGCCGGGTGCCCGACCCGTCCGGGTACCTCTCGACCGCCGAGCGGGCCAGCTCAAGGGCCTCCTGGTGCCGCCCGAGCCCCTCGAGGGCCTCGGCACCCGCAGTCAGTGCATCCGCTTTCCCGGTCCCGATGTAGGGCTCGATGGCGTCGTGGGCCTCCTGGAAGCGGCCGCTTTCGAACAGCACCCGTTCGAGACGTGAGGCGTAGAGCGCCCGGCCCAGAACGTCCTCGTCCGGGTGAGCCGCCAGCCACCGGCGCAGAAACGTCTCGGCGGGGCCGTAGTGCCCATTCTCCCAGAGGAGCCGGACGGCCCTCATGGCGGAATAGTCGTCGTCCTCGAGGGTCAGCGTGAGCACGTTCGTCAACTGCACGCGGAGCTCGTCGCTCGCGATCTCGCTTCTCTCGACGAGGTAGGTCATGGCCTCGAGACGCGCGAAGGGGGACTTCTTCACGTCGGCCGCGATCGCGCGAAGGCCGCCCACGTCGCCTGTGACCTGCGCCATCCAGGCCCCGCCATCGCCGCCCTTCACCTGGTAGCGCTCGGTGCTCGCCCGGTAGTAGTCCCGCGCCGCGAGGGGGGCGAACAGGTCCTGGAGACACGCGGTGCCGTAGACGGAGTTGTTCTCCGGCCGGCTGTCGAGGAGCCGCGTCAGAGCTTCGGCCGCGACGAGCCTGCCGGGCGCCGTCGCGTAGAGGGTCTCCTGGATCTGCAGCCCGAGGCTCCGGACGACGCCTTGCCCGAGGTTCGGAAACGTCTCGAGGTCCTCGACGATCTTGCTGACGCGCATCTTCCCGGTCTTCACCGCGGCGGCATGGGTCGTGAAGCGCGCGTACTCCTCGCCAATTCCTGGATCGGCACCCTCGAGAGAGGACGCGAACTCCTGCGCGGCGGGGCCGGAGGAGAGGGTGTCGAAGTAGAAGCTCGAGATGCCGTTCAGTCCCGTGAAGAACGCGGCCCGGTGAAGGGCCCTTGCGGCCTCGTCGTCGAAGAACGGTCCCGCGGACGCAGGCATGGCCGCGAGCGCTCTCTCGAATGCCGGCAGCACCTGGCTCGTCGTGCTGGGCCGCGGGGCGCCCACCTCGGCCATCGCCGCGACGACGAGCGCCGCGCTCACCGGCACCTGGTTCCGAAACGATTCATCGCCGATCCGAAGCTCGAATCCATGAAGCACGACCGGCCGCACGAAACGGGGAAGGTAGCGCTCGCGCCAGGCCGTGAGCTCGGCGCGCTTCCCTTTCACCGCGCCGCGGAGGAGATACAGAAAGCGTGTTTCGGGGGAGGCCCCCTCGGTTTCGGCCAGGGTCTTCAGGGCGGCGTCGTCCTCCTCCAGGAAGAGCCGGGCCGCGCCACCGGGCGGAAGCGCGGCCGCGAGCGCCCGGGCCTCATTGGGGTAGCAGAGGAAGTACCCGAGCAGCGCATGACGCTCGGGGTGCTTCCTTCCCGACGCCGCCTCCGACAGAGCGAGGAGGCCCAGTGCCCTGCCGGCGCTGACGTCGGCGAGCTCGAGGGAATCGACCTTCTGCATCTCGAGCGAAAGGAACGCGCGAGACGCCAGGTCCAGAAGGCCCGCGCGATCGGCTCCCTGAGCCCACAGCCGGTCGATCTCGCGAAGCGCGCGAACGGGGCCGTCGGTGGTCGGGTCGGAAGCCAGGGTCTGCAGCCGATCGAACGTTCCCTGGGAAAGAGCCTTGCCGCCCCGCAGTGGAGGTGAAGCCTGGGCCACCTCGCGAAGGGATTCCATCGTCTCCACGTAGCCGGGGATCCCGGGGAGGGCCGCGCCTTTGGGGAGGCCGACACCGATCGTCCAGCGGCGTGCGTTGGGCGTTACGGTGGCCGCGACCTTCGTCGCCCCGCCACGTCGCGCGACCTCCTCGAACGCGATGACGAACCGGCGATCGGGCCGGAGCAGCGTGTCGATCGCCACGAACTCCCGCATGCTCTCCACGGGCACTCGAAGGATGGGGGGCTCCGGTCCGAGGGGACCCGTGCGCTTGGGCTTGTCGTGGTGAGGCTGCGGGGGCGGGTGGGCGAGCCGATCGAGGGAGTACCACGTCAGCGCTCCGCCGCCGATGAGGACGATCGGCACACCGAAGAGCAGAGCTCTCCTGACGAGCTTCGAACGGATGGGCATGAGGGGTTTCCTCCTGAGACCTTCGAAGGATAAGCCCTACGAGGAAGCCACGCGAATGCCTTTTCGAGGGAAGCGGCGGCTCTCAGTCCCTCACGATCCGTGCGGGGATGAAGACCGCGTCGCCCGTGCGGGTGTCCACCCGCGTCGCGTAGGCCGAGAACGTCCCGAACGAGGGCGTGATGCGCACGCGGCCGACACCGCCCTCCGACTCCAGCCCGGCGAGGAGGTCGTCGAGCTGGAACTG
>CAZXSG010000297.1:0-5752 GCA_964643185.1 uncultured Holophagales bacterium | reverse complement strand
GATGTTGTTCGAGCCCGCGATGATCTTGCTGGGGTTCCAGTAGTTCACGCGGATGTCGGACTCGCTGCGGCGCGACGTCTGCGAGCCCGAGGCGCGCACGTTCGTTCCGGCGGTCGCGAGGCTGTCCCGCTGCAGACTCTGGGCCTCCTGATCCGCGGGGGTGAGATCGCGTCCGATGCCGCCGCCGGGGAAGTTCACGAAGCCCGGCGGAACGTCGGGCTCGTTGACGCCGGGGCGCAGATCCTGGTGGGAGACCATCCACTCGAGGATCTCTTTCAGAACGTGGGGGTAGCCGCCCGTGGGATCGGCGGCGTTGTATTCCATGTGCGGGTTCTGCTTGCGGTACCAGACCTTGAGCCACGCGGGAACGCGGCTGTTCGTGTCCCTCTCGGCGGCACGGAGCATGCCGAAGGACTGGTTCTCGCGCACGAGCTGCTCGAGCGCCGTGCCCTTGCGGATCCCGGCCTTCTCGAGCTGTTCGTCAATCGACGGCGCCGGCGGGAGCGCGAAGAGAGAAGCCGGGAGGAGGAGGCTGCCGAGGAAGGACGCCAGAGTGAGCTTTCCGAGTCGGGCCATGGAATCCCCTTTCACGAAGTTGGTCAGGTGATCGTTTTCACCCCTTCTTCCAACTTTCATGCCAGGGCTTCGGCCGCGTTTCTGATCCTTTCGGTGGCCGACCGGCCTCACCGCTGACCCATTTTGCGTCCCATCACGGGTCAACAAACGAGCCGCTTCGTATCGAGACTGACCCTTTTGGCTCTATTCCGTGATCTGGGACACGATCTCCTCGATCCGCTTGAGGGCGGCCTCGCGCCCGTCGAGGCCGGGAGCCTTGCCCTGGAACAGACGACCCGATCCGCCTCCGCGGCCCCCGAGCCCTTCAGCCGCCGCCCTGCCCATGGCGGGCACGTCGGCGGGCATCTCGTCGCCGGCGACGACGAGAAACAGCACGCCGGCGGCGTTGCGGGTCGTGAGGAAGGCGGCCTTCTCCTTGGCGGTGAGCGAGAGAGTCCGGGCGACCCGGGAGAGGAACGAGGCGTCGCGCCCCTCGCCGTGCCATTCCACGAGAGACCCCGGCTTTCCGGCCAGCTCGAGCGCCACCAGCTCGGCGAGCTGCTCGGTGAGCCGCTCGACGTTCTTCGCCTCGAGGAGAGCCTTGGCCGAAAGCGCTTCGGCCGCCGCGACGAGCCCGGCGTCCGGCGCGAGGAGGATCTTCCGCAGGCCCGCCGCCTGAGCCTCGCGGTCGCGCAGCCGGGCCCTCACGCGGCCGCCCACGACGAAGAAGAGCCGGGCTCCGCCGCGTACCGGCTCCGTCGAAAGAAGCGCGACGGCCTCCAGCGCGGCGGTCGAGGGCAGGTGCGTTCCGCCGCAGGTGTTGAGGTCGACCCCGTCGATCTCGATGAGCCGCACGTCGCCTTCGTGGCCGTCCGGAAGACCCCGGCTCCGCACCGCGAGAGACGCGTACTCCGCGAGGCTCACGCGGCGCGGCCGCACGGGGCGCGCCGCGCGGATCTCCCGGGCGACCGCCTCCTCGAGCGCGGCGCGCGCCTCGGACGAAAGGTCCTTCACGGCCAGCTCCACGTCACATGTCTCGGGACCCAGGTGGAACGCCGTCGTCTCCCAGCCGAACTGCGCGTCGGCCACCGCAGAGAGGAGATGCTGCCCGGTGTGCTGCTGCATGTGATCGAAGCGGCGCGCCCAGTTGAGCGTGACGACGCAGGGCCCTTCGCTCACCGCGCGCTCCGTGAAATGGCGCACCGCCCCGTCTTCCTTGCGCACGTCCACGACGCCGACGTCATCGATGCGGCCGTGGTCGGGCGGCTGGCCACCGCCTTCGGGATACAGGATCGTGTCCTCGAGAACGACGAAGGGCCGGCCCTTCGCGTTGCCGGTATCGATCACGCGGGTCGGCAGCTCACGCAGGTAGGGGTCGCGTTCGTAGGCGGGAAGCGTCTCGGCGCGGGTCATGGCGCCTGAAGCGTAGCGCCCGGGTGCTCCTCCGGGAATGATCTGTTTGCACGCCTCCGGCCCGAGGCAACGGCCTTCCGTCCCCGGCGGCTTGACGCCACCTTCCGGACGCCTAGGTTGCGACGATGGGGCGCTCGATCCGGCCCGGGCCTTCACGAAAGGTCGCTTCGGAGAGGAGAGCTCCGAGGACCCGAAACCTCACGCGAACACCCGACGTAGCATCCCTGCCCCGATACCGAATCCAAGACGTGTCTCCAGAGGAGGTCCCTTGAAAACCCTTTCCCGACCCATCGCCGCCGCCCTCGGCGCGGTTCTTCTCGCATCCGCCGCGGGATCGATGACCGCGGCCCCCCCGGAAACGAACCCGCGCTGGAAGGTCCCCATCGCGACGAAGAAGCTCGCGAACGGCCTGACCGTCGTGGTGTCCGAGGACCATTCGGCCCCGACGTTCGGCCTCTCCATCGTCGTGGGCGTCGGGTTCCGGCTCGAGCCCAAGGGCCGCACCGGCTTCGCCCACCTCTTCGAGCACATGATGTTCCAGGGCACGCCGCGCGCGCCGAAGGGCGTCTTCGACAAGGTCGTCGAGGGCGGGGGCGGCGTAAACAACGGCTCCACGCGGAACGACTACACGAACTACATCGTCTCGGCTCCGATGTCCGCGCTGGACTCGCAGCTCTGGCTCGAGGCCGACCGCATGAAGGGCCTCGACTTCTCGCAGAAGAACCTCGACAACCAGCGCGACGTGGTGAAGGAGGAGATCCGCGTCAACGTGAAGAACCGGCCCTACGGCCTCTTCTTCTGGAGCGACACCATCGCCCTCGCGTTCGACCGCTGGGAGAACTCCCACGACGGCTACGGCTCGTTCGAGGATCTCGACGCCGCGAACCTGAAGGACGTCGAGGCGTTCTTCAACACGTACTACACGCCCAGCAACACCGTGCTCGCGATCGTGGGCGACATCACCCCCGAGGAGGCCTTCGCCAAGGTCGAGAAGTACTTCGGCTCGGTCCCCTCCCGCGAGGCCCCGAAGCGGCCCGACGTGTCCGAGAAGCTCGGCACGAAGGAGAAGACCGCCGACCAGACCGACCCTCTCGCGCAGGTGCCGGCGATCGCGATCGGTTACCGCATGCCCGAGCCCACCTCGCCCGACTACGTACCCGCTGCCGTCCTCGCCGACGTGCTCGCGGGCGGCGAGGCCTCGCGCATCTTCCTCTCCCTGGTGAAGGGCAAGGAGCTCCTCCTCAACGCCGACGGCGGCGTGAACTGGCCGCTCGGCAGCCCCTGGGAGAACAACGGCCCGTCGCTCCTCACGCTGTTCGCGCTCTACAAGCCCACGGCGAACGCGAAGACGGTGACGGCGGCCATCGACGCCGAGATCCAGAAGATCGCGACCGGCGGCGTCTCCGCGGCCGAGCTGGCCCGCACGAAGACCAAGATGATCGCGAACCACTTCGCGGTCCTCGAGATGCCCATCGACCGCGCGAACCTCCTCGCCATCGCGCAGCGCTTCGGCAACGCCGAAACGGTCAACACGCTGCCCGACCGCATCGAAGCCGTCACCGGCGCCGACCTCGCGCGCGTCGCGAAGACCTACCTGACCCCGCAGAACCGCGTGACCATCGACCGCAAGCCGGGCGCCCGCCCCGAGGGTGGAAAGTGAGACAGCCCTCCATGAAGCTCGCCCGCATCGTTCCCCTTCTCCTTCTCACCCATCCGCTCGGAGCCGGGGCCGCCGAGGTCCCGCTCCCGAAGGACCTCCCGCCGTTTGGCGCCGAGCGCACGCTCCCGCCTCCCGTCATCGCGAAGTCGGTGACGCCGGAGGGCCTCACGGTGTGGATCCTCAAGCGGCCCGGCCTCCCCAAGATCACCGCGACCCTCGCGGTGCGCGGCGGCAGCGCGGCCGACGCGGCCGGGCTCGAGGGCACGAGCGAGATCCTCGCGGAGGTGCTCCGCGCCGGTACGAAGACCCGTTCCGCGCAGAAGATCGCCGAGGAGCTCCAGGCCGTGGGCGGACAGCTCGGCGCGAACGCCACGGACGACGCCACGACCCTCACGGTGGACGGCCTCGCGAACGGCACCACCACGCTCCTCACCGTCCTCGCCGACGTCGCCCGGAACGCCGCGTACCCCGACACCGAGGTCGCCCTCGCGAAGGCCAACAGCATCGAGGGTCTCAAGGCCCGCGAGTCGACGCCCGAGTTCCTCGCGGAGCGCGCGTTCGGCAAGGCGCTCTTCGGGAGCCACCCGTATGCCGTCGTCGCTCCCACGGAGGAAGCCGTTGGCAAGGTCACGGCCGACGGGCTCCGCAAGGAGCACGCGCGCCGCTTCCGGCCGGACCGCGCGCTCCTCGTCGTCGCGGGAGATCTGGATCCCGCCGCGGTTTCCGCCACCATTCAGAAAGTGTTCGCCGGCTGGAAGGCCACCGGTGAGGCACCGGCCACGACGCCCGAGGCGAACGCCGCGAGCAAGGCTCAGCTCGTGGTCGTGAACCGGCCCGGCTCGGTTCAGTCGCTCATCATGATGGGCCGCCAGAGCCCCAAGGCCACGGACCCCGACTTCTACGCCACGAGCCTCGCGAACACGATCTTCGGCGGAGGCTTCTCCAGCCGCCTCGTGCAGAACATCCGCGAGGGCAAGGGCTACACCTATTCACCCGGCGCGAGCGTCACCACGTACGAGAAGGGAGGCAACCTCCGCGTGCGGGCCGACGTGCGCAACGACGTCACGGGCGCGGCCCTGCTCGAGATGTTCTACGAGCTCGACCGCATGGCGACGACCTCGCCCACCGACCGCGAGCTGGCCGATGCCAAGCGCTATCGCGCGGGCCTCTATCTCCTCAACAACCAGGTCCAGGGCGCCGTCGTCGGCTCGCTCGTGAACAACTGGATCAAAGGTCTTCCGCCCGAGGAGCTCGGCCTCTTCGTCACGAAGATCAGCGCCGTCACGGCAGACCAGGTGCGCGCCGCGGGGAAGAAGTACTTCACCTCGCGCACGCAGTCCATCGTGATCGTGGGCGACGAGGCCCGCGTGAAGGAAGAGATCGCGCCCTTTCGGCTTCAGTAGATCAATGGCCGGGGGCACCGCGGTCGGTGCCCCCAGACCTCTCCGCACGAAAATCTGGAGAGTGTGCTCCGCGTCATCAGCTGAACGGCCGCCGAACACCCGTTCGAAATTCGTCCTGTCGGTGACCACACTGTGCCGCATGAGACGATCCTCCCTTGCCGGCAAGGCGCAGCTTCTCCTCTCGTCCCTGACGCGTCACCTCACGATCCCGGCCCTCCTCCTCGCGGGAGCGCTCGTCCCGGGCGCCGCGCGGGCACAGGGCGGGGGCTGCGATTTCACACTGTCGCCCTCCGCCGCCAGCCTACCGGCGTTGGGAGGGAGCGGCGCCTTCCAGCTCATCGCGAGCGGAGCTTCCTGCTCCTGGAACGCGGTCGCCGACGACGGCTGGGTGCACATCACCTCGGCCAGCTCGGGCACCGGAAGCGGCTCGATCTCGTTCGTGGTTTCCCCGAGCAACGACGACACGCAGCGCTCCTCGCGGATCGAGGTCGGAGGCGAGCGCTTCCGCATCACGCAGGCGGGCCGCTCGTGCTCGTACGTGCTGACGCCCGCGAGCGCGACGTTCCCCGCGGCCGGTGGCAACGGCGCGTTCGCCGTGAACACGACGAGCCCCACGTGCTCGTTCCAGGCCGTGTCCTCTGAATCCTGGATCACCATCACCGGCGGCGCCTCGGGCACCGGCGGTGGCGTCGTGACCTACACCGTTGCGCCCCTCACGTCC
>CAZXSG010000296.1:0-5757 GCA_964643185.1 uncultured Holophagales bacterium | reverse complement strand
CGATGCCGGCCGCGCCTCAAGCGCCCGAGGTTGCCGCTAGCGCCTGAATCGCCGTCTTCGCTCAGCCAAACCGATTCGCGCCTTGCGGGAGGGCAGATGCATCATGGCGTCCCTGCCCTCCCGACTTCATCTTTCCCATGTGTCGCGCCCGATGAGGGGACCCGGAGGATGACCGAGCGTCGCGAGATCACGCTGAACGGCCAACGGCACAGCTACCTGAGTGCCGGGAGTGGCCCGCTCGTCGTCCTCCTCCACGGCATTGCAGGGACCGCGACCACTTGGGCCGGCGTCATTCCCTGGCTCGCCGAACGATATACCGTCGTCGCCCCGGACCTCATCGGCCACGGCGAATCCTCGAAGGCCGAGGGGGACTACTCGCTGGGGGCCTATGCGAACGGGATTCGCGACCTGCTCGAAGCACTCGGTCACGACCGCGGCACCATCGTGGGGCATTCGCTCGGTGGCGGGGTGGCGATGCAGTATGCCTACCAGTTCCTGGAACGCTGCGAACGCCTCATCCTCGTCTCGAGCGGCGGGCTCGGACGCGAGCTCCACTTCGTTCTCCGAGCGGCGGCTCTTCCGGGCGCGGAAATTGTTCTTCCTTGGTTGAGCGTGGCGGGAGAGCAGAGCGTCGGCAGGCTCGTCCACGCGCTGGGGCGAATCGGGTTCCGGGCGAGCGCCGACATCGAGGAGACCTGGCAGAACTTCGTTTCGCTGGCGAAGCCCGAAGCCCGCCGGGCGTTCATCCAGACCGTCCGGGGGATCATCGACCTCGGGGGCCAGCGCATCGTCGCGCGCGACCGCCTCTACCTCGCGGCCGGACTACCAACCCTCATCGTATGGGGCGCCAAGGACCCGCTCATTCCCGTCCGTCATGCCAGGGACGCACAGGAATGGATCCCGGGGAGCCGCCTCGAGATCTTCCCGGACGCCGGCCACTTTCCCTATCGCGACGACCCCCGTCGGTTCGTCACGACGGTCGTCGACTTCATCGAGTCGACGACGGCCCTCTCCGCGGACTCGAAGAGTCTGCGGGCCCGGCTCCGGGCCGGCGCGCCGCGCTCCGCCCCGTCCTGAGGCACGGGCACGGAGCATGTGACGAGTTGACGGAGTAGCTCACCCCTCCTCCCCTCGCCACTGGATCAACGACATCAAATACATAGCGTACTTAGTACTTAATGGCATTTATATGCGAATTGATCCTCGCCTGGCTCGCTCCAGGGGCGGCCGCAAATACGGTCTTTACATCGCGTTGACCCGGTGTTCGCGGCCGCCGCCTTCAATCCGCGAGCGATCGAACGGCTTCCAAGCCACCAATCGATCGATCAGGAGTGCCTGTGAACACATCGAACACCTCGAGGCTCGGGAACCGCGCCAGCAACCGGAACGCGCGGGTTGGCCGGACGTTGATTGCCGCCGCCACCGGGCTCGCCCTGATGGGGTCGTGGGGCTCGCGGCTCTCCGCGCAAGGCGCCCCCACCGTCGTCATTTCCGAGGTCCATCCCACGGGCAGCAACGCCAGCTACGCCGCGGACTGGTTCGAGGTGACCAATACGGGCACCGTCGCGATCAACGTGAGCGGCTGGAGGGTGGACGACAGCTCCAATGCCCTTTCCAGCGCCGTCGCGCTTCGCGGAGTGGCCTCGATCGAGCCCGGAAAGTCCGCGGTCTTCTTCGAGAGCGATGAGACCGGAGCGACCGACGCGGCCAAGCTGGCGGCGTTCAGCTCCGCCTGGTTCGGCTCGGCGACCCCGCCGGCCGGGCTCGTCATCGGCGCCTACGGCGGCAGCGGCATCGGCCTCAGCAGCAGCGGCGATGCCGTGAACCTCTTCGACGCGGCCGGCACCGCCCGGGCGAGCGTCACGTTCGGGAGCGCCACCGCCGCCGTCACGTTCGACAACGCCGCCGGCCTGAGCGGCGCCATCTCGACCCTCAGCGCCGTTGGCGTCCGGGGCGCCTTCTCGTCCGTGACCGGCGGAGAGACGGGCTCACCGGGCCGCATCGCGGCTCCGCCCACGGTGCTCACGACGGTGGACCTGTCGAGATACCGCCGCATCGGCCGGTACGACCTGCCCGAGCCGACGCGGACGACTGCACCGGCCAACAGCGTGCTCGCGCAGGAGGTCTCCGGCGTCACCTACGACTGGGACAGGGACACCCTATTCGTCGTGGGCGACGGCGGCACATCCGTGGTGCAGGTGACGAAGACGGGCCAGCTCATCGACTCGATGACGCTCGCGCCCGGCAACAGTCCGCAGGGCACGGACTTCTACGACCCCGAAGGCATCACCTACATCGGCGGAGGCCGGTTCGTGCTGTCCGAGGAGCGCGATCGGCAGCTCGTGCTCTTCACCTACGCCGCAGGCACCACCCTCACCCGGGCCGGCGCCCAGACGGTGAAGCTCGGGACGTTCGTACCCAACATCGGCCTCGAAGGCCTCTCCTGGGACCCGCAGACCTCGGGCTACATCGTCGTCAAGGAGACGGAGCCTCAAGGAATTTTCCAGACCGGCGTCGACTTCGCGGCGGGCACGGCCACCAACGGCTCGGCCACGGCGGCGAACTCGGTGAACCTGTTCGACCCCGCCCTCCTCGGCCTCGGCGATCTGGCCGACGTGTTCGCGCTCTCGAACCTGCCGAACCTCTCGGGAGCCGAGTCGGGCAACCTGCTGGTGCTCAGCCAGGAGTCGGGCCGGATCCTGAACGTGGATCGCACCGGCCGCATCGCAAGCTCGCTCACCATCGCGACCGACCCCGCCAATCCGCTCGCCATCGCCGCGCAGCAGCACGAGGGCCTCACGATGGACCGTGACGGCTTCCTTTACGTCGTCAGCGAGAACGGCGGCGGCGACTTCGACCATCCGCAGCTGTGGGTGTACGCACCTTCGACGGCCCCGAACGCCGCGCCCACGGCCCTCGCGCTCACCAACCAGCGGAGCTCCCTCGCCGAGAACACCAGCACCGCCACGCGCGTCAAGCTGGCCGACGTCGCCATCACGGACGACGGGCTGGGGACGAACGTGGTCACGGTGACCGGCGCCGACGCGGCGTCGTTCCAGGCCGACAGTACGGGCCTCTACCTCCGGGCGGGCACCGTGCTCGACTTCGAACCCAGGCGGAGCTTCTCCGTGACCGTGGAGGTCGACGACCCGTCGCTGGGCGCGAGCCCGGATGCCAGCGCCGCGTTCACCCTGACGGTGACGGATGTCGCCGAGGGCCCGTCCGGGCCTTCCCTCGTCATCACCGAAGTTGCGCCGTGGGGCAGCGGCAACAGTCCCGCGGCAGCCGACTGGTTCGAGGTGACCAACACGGGCACCACGGCCGTCACCCTCACGGGCTGGAAGGTGGACGACAGCTCGAAGTCGTTCGCCACCGCCGCCGAGCTGTCGGGCGTCACCAGCATCGCGCCGAGAGAGTCGGTCATCTTCATGGAGACGGCCAGTCTGGCGACGACCCGGGCGACGTTCCTGAACACGTGGTTCGGGGCCAACCCGCCAGCCGCTCTGCAGGTGGGCGGCTACAGTGGGTCGGGGCTCGGGCTCAGCACCGGCGGCGACGCCGTGAACCTCTTCGACGGCACGGGCGCGCTCATCGCGAGCGTGACGTTCGGCGCCTCTCCCGCCGGCCCGTACCCGACGTTCGACAACACGGCCGGCCTGAACGACGCGACCATCTCGCAGCTCAGCGTGGTGGGGGTCAACGGCGCGTTCGCGGCTCTGAACGACGCTCTGGAGATCGGCTCGCCCGGCCTCGCGCCCGGACCCGAAGGGAAGCTCGTCATCACCGAGGTGGCGCCCTGGTCGAGCGGCAACAGCCCGGTGGCAGCCGACTGGTTCGAGGTCACCAACATCGGCGGGGCGCCGGTCGACCTGACGGGGTGGAAAGTCGATGACAGCTCCGAATCGCCTGTCGCCGCGCTTGCGCTGCTCGGCGTCCCGAGCATCGCGCCCGGCGAGTCGGTGATCTTCATCGAGACGGCCAATCCGGTCGCGGTGAAGGCGACGTTCCTGACCACGTGGTTCGGCGCCAATCCGCCGTCCGGTCTGCAGGTGGGCAGCTACACCGGGACGGGCATCGGGCTCAGCACGGGCGGCGACGCGGTCAACCTCTACGACCCGGCGGGCGTGCTCAGGGCGCACGTCGACTTCAAGGCTTCGCCGGCGGGCCCGTCTTTCGCGACGTTCGACAACGCGGCGGCCTCGAACGGCGGGACCATCGGGCTGCTCAGCGTCGCGGGCGTCAACGGGGCGTTCGTCGCGGCGGGCGACCCGAACGAGATCGGCTCTCCGGGCAGCGCGGTCAGCTCGTTCCTCCTGCCGTCCAGCGCACGGGTGGCGGGGCTCGGCGGCGCCTTCTACACGACGGACCTCACTGTGGCCAACACAGGCGTTCTCCCGGCGACGGTCGTTCTGAAGTTCCTGGGCAACGCCATCGACGGATCGGGCGGTCCGGAGCGGAGCGTGTCGATCGCCGCCGGCGGGTCGCGGAGCCTCCCCGACGTCCTGGGATCGACGTTCGGGCTGGCGGAGGGTTTCGGCGCGATCCGGATCACGTCGTCGTCCGCGGCCGTCCGCGCCGTCTCACAGACGTCGACGCCGGGCTTCGGAGGCACCTTCGGCCAGAGCGTCCCGGCGGCTCGGCCCCACGACCTGGTGGTGTCCGGAAGCCGCGCGTCGATCCTCGCCGTGCGCGAGGACGCGAGCTTCCGCACCAACCTCGTGCTCGCGAACCCCTCCAACCGGCCCGTCGACGTGGACGTCGTGCTGGTGTCTTCGGCCTCCGTCCGGGGGGAAAAGCGCTTCACTCTTCCAGCGCTCGGCATGCTCCAGGTGAATCGGGTCGTGCGCGCGCTCGGGGTGACGGACGACGTTTCCGGCGGGCACCTCGAGCTCTCGACGCCCACGGCCGGGGGTGCCGTGGCGGCCTACGCGTCGGTGATCGACAACGTCACCAACGATCCGCGCACGCTGCTGCCGGTCACCGGGATCGCGACTCGCGCCCCGGAGCCGGACACCTGGATCTTTCCCGCGACGGCCAATGCCGCAGGCACGGGCGGCGCCTTTTACACGACCGACCTGACGATCGGCTGCTCGGCGAGCGCCGGAGCCGGCGTCAGCCGCTACACCCTGAAGTTCCTGGGAAACAACGGGGACGGTCGCGGCGGCCCGGAGATGTCTTTCGACGTCAGCCTCCGCGCGAGCGTGCTGCACCGCGACGTGCTGAGCACCGTCTTTCAGAGGACCGGTGACTTCGGCGCGATCCGCATGTCGTCGTCGTCCTCCGGATCCGGCTGCTTGAGCGGCGTGGCACAGACCTCCACTCCCGGTTTCGGCGGCACGCTCGGACAGAGCGTTCCCGCCGTGCCGTTCATCGACCTCATCCGCAGCGGTCGTCCCGCGTCGATCCTGGCGGTGCGGGAGGACGGCGCCTTCCGGACCAACCTCATTCTGACCAACACCACGGAGGCGGCGCTCGAGGTGCAGGCCGAGCTGCGTTCCGAGCAGGGAGTCGTGCTCGCCACGAAGCGCTACTTCCTCCAGCCGCTGGGCATGACCCAGATCACCCGCGTCGTGCGCGATCTCGGGGTCGCGGCCGACGTCGTGGGGGCGAGGCTGGTGCTGTCCGTCGTCGGCGCGGCCGGGGAGCTCGCCGCGTATGCCTCGGTGATCGACAACGTCACCAACGACCCCAGGACCCTCCTGGCCCCCTGAGCGCGTGGTCGGGCGGGGGTCCCCCGCTCGGCTACGAACAGGCGTG
>CAZXSG010000295.1:0-5759 GCA_964643185.1 uncultured Holophagales bacterium | reverse complement strand
AAGGCTGGCCGGGGGCGCCCGCTTTCGGGCGGTCGGGAGGCAGGCGGTTAACCTCGGGCGTGACGCGGAACCGGCCCGGGACGTCGATTCTCAGAGAGACGGGTCCGTTCGCGGGGGCGCCCGGCTTCACGCGGCGGCCCGGCGTGAAGAGGCATTCGTCCAGCGCGACGAAGTCCTCCTCGAAGGCCGCGCGGTCGGCGGCGCTCATCCAGAGGAGGCGTCGATTTCCGATGACCAGAGTCACCTGGTCCTTCCGCCACTCGTTTCGCAGGGAGTACCAGCCTCCGGCGCGGTAGCGGGGCAGATCGGCCGCGTAGATCCACCAATGGAAAACGCTTTTCCGGCCGAGGTGCATGCCGAGATAGTCGAACACGCGCTCGGCCGGGCTCGTGGCCGTCCACATGTAGCGCAGGACGGACCTGGCCCGCTCGTTCGTCTCGACGAGCGTCGCCGCGGTGGCCGGAACGCCCTCGAGCACGGGCAGAAGGCACATCACCGCGAGAGCCGGAGGTCGCGCGCGCCCGGGCAGGCGTGTCACCAGAAGGAACGCCCCGGCGGCCACGGGCGCGAGGAGCGGCATGAACAGCGTGAAGTTGTAGGGGAAGACGTAGGGGTTGAGGAGAAGGAACGTCGCGAGAAAGGCCGAGACCACCAGCGTGTAGCCGAAACCCGACGGCCCTTCGGAAGGCGCGCGGGCCGAGAGGAGCCAGCCCACGGCGCCGAGCGCCACGAGCGCGAACGTGAACGGCGAGCCCACGATCGCTTCGAGAACGTAATTCCGGTCGGACCTCACGGCTCCGCGTCCCCCGCCCACGTACGCGGCCCAGGGACCGAGGAAGCCCTGCCAGCCGAACTCGAGGATCCGGGCGGAAGCGAAGAGAACGGGAAACACCGCGGAGCCCGCGACGAAGGCCGCGGCGGCCTTCAGGGGGTGTGGCTCCGCCCCTTCGGGGCTCCGCACCGGGTGGGGCGGGCGGTCGCGTCTCGCGAGCACGACGACGGCGAAGAGAAGAAACGGCGCACAGACGGCCTGCTTGATCGAGAGCGGCACCGCGACGCCGTAGAAGAGCCCGGCCAGAGCGAGCAGCTCGAGCCGCTTCGGCTTCGACCCGGCCGACACGATGAGCGCGATGGACGAGACGAGCATGAGCGTCGCGAACGGATCGGTCCGGAGATCGGAAACGCGAAGCGTGAACTGCGCCTGCCACGAGGCCAGGGCCACCGCGGCGAGGGCGAAGGCCGGCGGGGCGCCCACACGCCGCGCGATGAGGTACGACAGCGAAAGGAACGCGAGGCTGGCCAGGAGAACGAGAGCGCGTCCGATGTCGATGGGCGCGAGCGACTCGGGGAACATCCTGAAGAGCGGGGAGAGCACGTCGGTGAGGGGCGTGTAGATGAGGAGGTAGCCCTCACGCTCGGACACCGCGCCCCTCGAACGCATCCACGCGGTGTAGCCGATCATGAAATCGTCGTGCGCGAAGGCGCGGCCCCGGAACGACGCGATGCGGATCGCGAGGCCCGAGGCCAGAACGAAGAATGGAAGCGGCCACCAGCGCGCCAGCGTGTCGTCCGCCTCGTCCGCCTCGTCCTGCCGCATTCCAGCCGTTTATACCGGACAAACCTCAGGTGCGATGCGGTGCGAGGCAGTGCGATGCCGTGCGAGGCAGAGTGTGGCGCCCTGCCGGCGCGACCCGCCGGGAGGGCAGGTAGCATCCGCCCATGCTCGACAGCATCGTCCTCACCGGTGAGAACCTCGTCCTCTCAGACCTCGTGCGGGTCGCCGACGGCCGGCCCCCCGTCACACTCTCCTCGGGCGCTGCCGCGCGGGTCGACCGCGCGCGGGCCGTGATCGACAGGGCGGTCGCTGAGAACCGCGTCGTCTACGGCGTCACCACGGGCTTCGGCAAGTTCGCCGACGTCGTGATCCCCACCGAGAAGCTCACCGAGCTGCAGGAAAACCTCATCCGCAGCCATGCCGCTGGCGCGGGCGAGCCGCTCCCCACGCGCGTCGTGCGCGCCATGATGCTGCTCCGCGCCAACTGCCTCGCCAAGGGCTTCTCCGGAATCCGCGGGTCGACGGTGGAGTCGCTTCTCGCGGCCCTCAATGCTGGAATCCACCCCATCGTGCCCGCGCAGGGCTCCGTGGGCGCGTCGGGCGATCTCGCTCCCCTCGCGCATCTCGCGCTCGCGCTCATCGGCGAGGGAGAGGTCGAGCACGAGGGCGTTCGCAAGCCGGCCGCCGAGGCTCTCGCCCTGGCGGGGTTGAAACCCGTGCGTCCCGAAGCCAAGGAGGGGCTCGCCCTCATCAACGGCACGCAGCTCACCACCGCCGTGGGCGGCCTCGCGCTCGCCCAGCTGGTGTCTCTCGTGAAGGCCGCGGACCTCATTGCCGCGCTCACGCTCGACGCGCTCAAGGGGACCGACGCCGCGTTCGATCCACGCATCCATGCCGCACGGCCGCATCCCGGGCAGGGCGCTTCGGCCCGGAACCTCGCCTCGCTCCTCGTGGGCTCGCAGCTCCGCGAGAGCCACCGCGCCTGCGACGCCGTTCAGGATGCCTACGCGCTCCGCTGCGCGCCTCAGGTGCACGGAACCGTCCGCGACGCGGTCACCTACGCGCGGCGTGTGTTCAACATCGAGATGAACGCCGCCACCGACAACCCCATGGTGTTCGCCACGGGCGATCAGGGGGAAGGGGAGCTCGTCTCCGGCGGGAACTTCCACGCCGCCCCGGTCGCCCTCGCGTGCGACCTTCTGGCCGCCGCCGCGACGGATCTCGCGTCGATCAGCGAGCGGCGCACCGAGCGCCTCGTCAACCCGGCGCTCTCGGGAGACCTCCCGGCCTTCCTCGTGCGGGAAGGCGGCCTCCATAGCGGGTTCATGATGATCCACGTCACCGCGGCCGCGCTCGTTTCCGAGTGCAAGTCGCTGTCCTACCCCGCCTCGGTGGACTCCATTCCCACCTCGGCCGGCAAGGAAGACCACGTGTCGATGGGGCCCATCGCGGCGCGCAAGCTCGCGCGCATCGTGGAGAACCTCTCGCTCGTCCTCGGCATCGAGCTCCTCGCCGCCGCGCAGGCGCTGGACCTTCGCCGCCCGCTCACGTCGTCCGTGGCGCTCGAGGAAATGTCCCGCAGGCTCCGAGTGGGCGTGCCCACGTGGGAAAAGGACCGCTACGCCGCCCCGGACATCGAGGCCGCGCGGTCTCTCGTCGTCTCGGGCCTCGACGATCTGCTGGCGCCGCTCGAATAGATCAGCCTATCCGTGATCGGCACGTGGACCAGCAGCGTCGCGTAGTAGAGCGGTGACAGCACGGACCCCGAACCGCCAAACGTGGGCAGGAACGTGTAGACATAGAGAGGGGATCCGAAGAACGTCCGGAACACGTGCTCGTTGAGGAGCACTTCGATCACCGGTCCGAACGTCACGAGGAGGAGCAGGCGGAGCGCCGTACGTGAGCGCGGGCTCCGCGCCCTCAGGTTCAGGGCACGGTCGTAGGCGGTCGAGACGGGGACGATCAGGAAGAGCGCGAGGAGCCACACCACCGGAGAGGTGATGCCTTGGAACACCGGCGCGATCTCGTAGCGCCAGAGCCTGAGCCCCGCCGCGAGGAAGAGCAGCCCGCCGGCGACCTCGCACACGATCCACGCGAGGGAGCCCACGGCGCACGCGAGGACGAAGCGGGCCTTCACGAAACGGGCCCGGCGAGCTCCTTGGCGAGCCGCGTGAGGAGGTCCTCGCGGGTCGTGCCCTCCAGGAACGAGCGGCGCGGCAGGTTTTCCAGGGCCTCGGGCAGATTCGGCTCACGGAACAGCTTCTCCGGCACGCGGTTGAAGAGCGCCACGGGCTCGACCTTCCGCTTCTTGAGGGCCAGGGCGAGAGATCCCGCCGTGAGGAGGGCCGACCGGTCGAGCGACGATACGATGGCGAACTCGCCCTCGCGGAGCTTGGCCGAGATGTCCTTGGAGCGCGCCTTGAAGCCGTCGTAGAGCCCGTCGAACGCATGGAAGAAGTCCGCGAGGTCCGAGAGGAACGAGAAGCCGAGGACGCCGTCCGCGATCTTGAGAATCGCCGCGGCTCCGCGGGACGCTCCCGAAAGCGCGCGCGAGAGGAGCGAGTCGCCGTGCAGGAACCAGCGCAGCGCGTCGTTCTCGAGGAGATGGATCATCCGTTCCGGCGCCGCGAGGAAGTCCAGGCCGCGCGCGGCCGGCGGCGTGTCGAGGACGATCAGGTCGTTCTGCGGATCGTTCGCGTGCTCGAAGAGCGCCTCGACGCCCATGTATTCGAGGACGCCGGGCAGAGAGTCCACGAGGCCGGTGTAGAGCTTGTTCCTCTGGATGCGCGCGAGGACGTCCGCCGGCGCGACGCGCGCGAGCAGCCTCTCGAACACGGCCTTGGGGTCGATCTGGAGGACGCGGAAGGCCGCGCCCGGGGGCAGGCCCGGGATCTTCACGTCGACGGGCTCGTCGGCGGCGCCCTCCGAGATGCCCAGCGCCTGCGCGAGCCTTCGCGCGGGGTCCACGGTCATCACGAGGACGCGCCGTCCCCGCCGGGCCGCCGCGAGCCCGGCCGCGGCCGAGAGCGTCGTCTTGCCCACGCCGCCGGGCCCCACGAAGACGAGGAGCTTGGCGGTGTCGAGCCAGGGCCGCGCGTCGAACGTCGTGGGCAGGCGAAACGTCTCGCGCCGCTCGAGCGGCCGGCGCGAGCGGCCCCCACCTTCCGAGAGCAGCTCCGTGAGCTCGTCGAGGAACGCCTTCGGGTCGGGGTCGGGCAGCTCGGGCAGCCGGATCGTGGGGTGCGAGAGGCGCGGCAGCGATTCCGTCGCGCCGCTCCGGCCCACGCGGTTCACCACCACGAGGCCCGTCGTGAGACCGGCCTGGGCCTTCGCGCCCTCGACCAGCTCCTCGGCCTCGCGGGCCGCCAGCTCCGCGGGTTCCGCCACCACGACGAGCGCGGTCTTCGAGCCGTCGGAGACGAGCTGATCGAGGTCCTTCGCGAGCGTGCGCATGGGGCCCGCGGGCACCGAGCGCATCAGCGTGCGCGGCACGCCCATGAGCGAGAGCGCGTGGCCCGTGGCCGGCGCGTCGAGCACGACGAGGTCGTACTTGGGAGCCCGTTTGGTGCCGCGCGTTCTCTTGAAGAGCTCGCGGATCTTGCCGAGGAGGAGGAGGTCCGAGAGGCCCGGCGTCGCGCGGGTGAAATAGCGGAACGTCGACGAGGCCAGAAGCCGGTTCTGGAGGATGGAGAGGGGCACGACCGAGCGAACGAAGTCTTCGAGGAGCGTCTCGAACTCGGCCGTGATTCCGTAGAGGCGCTCCTCGTAGAGCGTCTCGGCGTATCCGCCGTCCTCCTTCTCGAAGAGCGGGGCGGCGTCGCCCCGGCCGTCGGAGGAGAGGAGGAGCACGGTCTTCCCCGAGCGCGCCGCGAGACGGGCGAGCGCCGCCGCGACGGACGTCTTTCCGACGCCGCCCTTGCCCGAGACGACGAGGAGCTTTCTTTCGAAGAGCCCCTCGAGAACCCCGTTTGCAGAGCTCAGGCGACGAACCTCTCGCGTCCCGTCTTCTTCAGGTGCGCGATCCAGACCTTGTGGAACGGAGCCACGATGGGCAGGAGGTCCAGCACCTTCGGAAGGTCGCCCGTCGCGAGGACGATCTTCTTCAGCGCGATCGCGAGCGGGATGTTCTCGCGGCCCTGGAAGTAGCGGTTCGCGAGCTCGCTGGTCATGACCATTTTCACCACCGGTTTCCACTTGGGCTTGC
>CAZXSG010000294.1:0-5795 GCA_964643185.1 uncultured Holophagales bacterium | reverse complement strand
CACGGCCGCGAGCCCGAGCTTCTACGTGATGGCCGCCGGCCGGCTCCTGTTCGGCCTGGGCGCCGAGTCGCTCATCGTGGCCGTCACGACGGCGCTCGCGATCTGGTTCAAGGGCAAGGAGCTGGGCTTCGCGTTCGGCCTCAACCTCACCATCGCGCGGGCCGGCTCGTACCTGGCGCAGACGTCCACCGCGTGGGCGCCCGGCGCCTACGAGAGCTGGCGCGGGCCGCTCCTCATCGCGCTCGTCTTCGGCGCCGTCTGCGTGCTCGCGCCGCTCGCGTACTACGCGGTGGAGTCCTCGGCGAAGAAGCGCTACACGCTCGCGGCGCAGGGCTCGACCGACAAGGTCTCCTGGGGCGACGTGCTGGCATTCAAGAAAAGCTACTGGTGGGTGGTCGCGCTGTGCGTGACGTTCTACTCGGCCATCTTCCCGTTCCAGACGTTCGCGCAGAAGTTCTTCATCGATGCGCATGGGGCCACGCCGCAGTCGGCCGGCCTCCTCGTGGGAAACCTCACGCTCTTCGCGATGATCGGGACGCCGCTCTTCGGTCTCCTCGTGGACAAGACCGGCAAGCGCGCGCTCTTCATGATGGCGGGCTCGCTGATGCTCATGCCCGTGTATCTCATGATGGCGCACTCGAAGATTCCGCTCACCGTGCCGATGGGCATGATGGGGCTCGCGTACGCGCTCATCCCGGCCGTGATGTGGCCTTCGGTGACGTACCTCGTTCCCGAGAGCAAGCTCGGCACGGCGTATGGGCTGATGACGCTCATCCAGAACGTGGGGCTCGCGGGCTTCAACTTCCTCGTGGGCTCGGCGAACGACATGCAGGGCGCGAGCGCTGCGAACCCCGGCGGCTACGCGCTCGGCATGTGGATCTTCTCGACGCTCGGGTTCTTCGGGTTCGTGTTCGCGTTCCTGCTGCGGCGGAGCGAGGGCGCGAACGGCCCGCTCGAGACGGTGAAGGCGGGAGGCCCGGCCCCCGCGACGCCGTGAGATGACGGGTCCCCGTTCGCGGGCGCAGACAGCCGTCCTGCTGATGCTCGTGTCCGTCGCGCTGTGGCGCATCGGCGTCACGGTTCTCGACGGGCCTTCCCACGTCTTCTCCGAGCAGCGGCTTCTCGGCGTCTTCCTGCTTCTCGAGGGGAAGGCCGTTTACGCGCCGCCCGCGATCGGCCCGTTCTACGAGCCGATGTACACGCCTCTCTCGTTTCTCTTCTACCTGCCCGTCGCGGTCTCGCGGGATCCCGTCACCGTTCTCCGCCTCGGAAGCGCGCTCACGGCCTTCGCCGTCTTCGTTCCGTGCGCTCTCTTGCTGTGGCCCAGGGGGCGGGGCCCTCGGGAGCTGGCCGGGTTCGTGCTCGCGATCGCATGCCTCGTGGCCTGGATCCACGACTCGCCCGTGCTGCGCGCCGCGCTCTTCGTGCACGCCGACGCGCCGGGCCTCTTCTTCGCGGGGGTGGGTGTGTGGCTCCTGCACCGGGCCATTGCCGGAGACAGCGACCGCCTCCTCGCGGCCGCGCTCGTGGCCTGCTCCCTCGCGCCGTGGGCCAAGCAGACGTTCGCGCCCGTGATCCTCCTTCCGGTGCTCGCACTGCTCGCTTCGGGCGCACGCAGGAGGGCGCTCGCGGCGTGCTTCGGAACGGGGCTCCTCCAGCTTTTCTGGGTGGGTCTCGCCGGCCTGGCGTTCGGCTTTCGCAACCTCTTCTTCTGGACGGTCGAATACCCGTCGCTCTTCGCCTGGACCGGTCCGCGGGTGGAGGTTCTCTCGAACGCGAACCGCGTGCTTCTCGTGGAGGGGCTGCCGCTCGCGGCCGTTTGCGTCTTCGGGTGTTTCGCCGCCGCGAGAGACGGGCGCTTCGCCGAGGCGATGGGCCGGAGCCTCTGGGGCCTCCTCTTCGTGACGGCACTGCTCCTCTGGCCGCTGTCGCTCCTCGGCTTCGTGAAGGCGGGAGCCGCCGCGAACACGCTCGTGCCCGCGCTCTACTTCCTCACGACCGCGGGTGTCGCCTACCTCCTGGAGGTGAGCCGGGAGCCGGAGGACGCCGCGCTCACGGCCGTCGCGGCCGGACGGACACTGGCCGTCCTCGCCGTGCTGCTGAGCCTCCAGAGCGCCGTCGAGAGCGGCGTCGCGATGAAGCGGATCGCCGGCACGATCTGGGGGTCCCGCGTCGCCGAACGAACCGTGCGTCAGAACCCGGACACGTTCTTTTTCCCGTGGTACCCGCTCTCGACGTACCTCGCGACGGGACAGTTCCTGAACAGTGACCTCGCGCTCCTGGATCGGCGGATCGCGAAGATTCCGATCGCGGAATCCGAGATCCTCGCGCACGTTCCGCGCAACGTGAAGTTCGTGGTCTGTGGCCTGCCGCCCTGTGAGTCGACCCTCGCGAGCTTCGAGGTGGTGCGGTCGAGGCAAGGGCCTCCCGAGAGCGGCTCCTGGACGATCCACGAGGTCCGCCCGAGGAGCAGCGCGCCCCCCGCGCCATGAGCCTCGGCTGCCGGCCCACCGCCGGCCCTACTCGAGCGCCCGCACCCGCCCCGCCAGCCGCCACGCGTCGAGGAGAGGACGGAGGCGGCCCGAGAACACGTCCTTGAGCCGCGCGAGGACGGCTCCCGTTCGCGGATCCCGCGCGCCCGCGCCGTCGGCTCCGTAGAGGCGCGCCGTCTCGGACGAGTCGTGCGGCTCCCCAGCGCCCCAGTGCGCGAGGTCGCGCGCGACGGCGCCGAGGATCGGGCTCTCCTCGCCGAAGAGATCGAGCGTCGACCCGCGCGACGGCATCGCGACCCGAACCCGATATCGCCCGCTCGCGCTGAACGGCCCCTCGCGGTGCCGTGCCGCCGAGACGGCCGCGGGCTCGCCCGATTCCCGCCACGGCACCGACGCGATGCGCACCTTGAGATCGCCGGCCTTGCCCCGCACGAGGCGGTGGAGGCCGTCCTCCATGCCGAGCCACGCGGCCGCGCCGGGCCCCTCCACCGCGAGGACGATGCTCGCGAGCTCGTCGCCGGTGCTCTCCCACGCCGCGAGGCTCGCCTCGAGGCCGAGGCTCTTCGCCCAGGCCAGCTCCATGCCCGCCAGGTCGAAGAGAAACCGGCTCGCGGGCACGAGCGCGTCGCCCCACTGAAGGAAGAGCCACGTGCGCTTGGGGCCCTCGGCCGCGAGCCGGAGGTCCCAGCTCGCGAGAGAGGCGGCGGCCTCGTCGAGCGCACGCGCGAGCGCCCGCGCGTCGGACGACGGCGTGGCGAGCCCTTCGAGCGCCAGGAGGGCTGCGGCGTCGCGCGTATCGGTCGCGATCGTGACGTCGAGCGTGCGGTACTCGTCGAGGAGCTTCTCGCTCTCGGCCCCGTGCGTGAAGAAATCGGGCTCGTTCATGCGCTCGAGAAGATGCGACGCGCGTTCCTTCCTTTCGGCGAGGTCGGCGAGCCGCACCCGCGAGGCCTCGAGGAGCGCGCGCGCCTCGCCGAGCAGCACGTCGCGATTGCGCGCCTTCTGGACGGGACCTGCAGCCTCGGCCCGCGCCTCCCTCGTATCCCGCGCCTCAGCGGCCGTCGCCTTCGGAATCGTGAGGCGCACGGCCTCCACGCGCCCCTTGCGCACGAGGAGCCGGATCGTCGAGCCGCGCTCGGGCGGGCCCGAGACGAGCACGGCCGCGAGTGCGCTCGTGACGTGCCGTTCCAGCGCGCGGCGCAGGAAGCGCGCGCCGTAGCGCGGGTCGTTGCCGTTCGCCGCCAGCCAGTCGACCACGGCCTCGTGCGCCTCCAGCGTCCCCCCGTGCCGGGAGGGCCCGGGCCTGGGGGCCAGCTCGACCACGTCAGGCGGCGCCATCGTCCGCACGGCCGAGCGGGCGACCGGACGGACGTGCACCACCTGATCGAACCGGTTCAGGAACTCGGGCCGGAAGCGCTTCGAGAGCCGGTGCTCCACGTCGTGCGTGAGCGCGTCCACGCCCTGCGGGGCGAAGAAGCCGAGCCGGCCTTCCTCGAGATAGGCCTCGGCCCCCGCGTTGGACGTGGCGATGAGGATCATCGAGCGGCACGAGACCGTCTCCCCCGAGCCGTTGATGAAGCTGCCTTCGTCGAAGAGCTGGAGGAAGCGGTCGTGCACGGTGTCGTGCGCCTTCTCGAATTCGTCGAGGAGGGGCACGGCGAACGGCTGCCCCGAGACGCGCTGCGTGAGCACGCCGCGCTGCCCCGCGATGGTGCGCGACGAGGCGTCGCCGAAGAGCACGCCCGCGCTTTCGGGCGAGGGATAGTCGGCCATGTTGAGGCGCACGAGGCGCTCGCGGCTCCCGAAGAGCGTCTCGCCGAGGAGCTGCGCGAGGTGCGTCTTGCCGACGCCCGTGGGCCCCACGAAGAGGAAGACGCCGAACGGCCGGCGGAGGTCCGAGAGGCCGGCCTTGATGAGACCCATCATGCGCACCACGACGCGCACGGCCTCCTGCTGGCCGAGCACGCGCGACGCGAAGTCGTCCTCGAGCGCGTCGAGGTGCAGCGGCAGCGCGGGGTCCACGAGGAGCGGCGGCACGCGGTGGAGGCGGGTGAAGCGCGCGCGCACGTCGGCGCCTTCGATGAGGCCCTTGGGCCCCGAGCCCGTGAGCACGCTGTCGAGGAGGTCGAGCGCTTTGCGCGGGAACGTGCCGCGAGGCAGGAAGCGGTGCGTGAGGTGGACGGCCTCTTCGAGGGCGTCGGGGCTGAAGCGCCGGCCGGAGCGCTCCTCCTCGTGCCCGCGCCACTCCTCGAGGAGCGGCAGCATGCTCGAGAGGGAGACCTCCTGGAGCGGCAGCACGACGAACTGCGAGTCGAGCTCGGGGGTTCCCTCGAACAGCGCGGCGATGGTGGCGCGCGGGCCCTCGCCGAGGACGGGCGCGTTGAGGCGGTAGGCCAGAGTCTGGATCTGCGATTCGAGGTCGAAGCGGTACGCGAGGTGGAAGTCGCGGAAGAACGGCACCACGGCGCTCTTCTGCTCGACGAGCGCGTGCAGCAGCTTCTGCATCTCGGGCCGCAGCGTGTCGGGGTCCTTGAGCATCGAGACGCGCTGACGGAGCGAGAGCTGGAGGACGCGCTTTCCCGCGAGCGCGCTGGGTCCGCGTCCGAGGTGCGTGCGGCGCGCCAGCTCGTGGACGAGAGCGGTCTTGCCCACGCCCGCGTCGCCCGTCACGACGAGGTGGCGGCCGGAGTCGAGCACCTCGATCGCGCGCGAGACGGCGTCGTCGAGCTGGAAAGCGGGGGCCAGCCGGCCGGCTTCGGCGTCGGCCGTGAGGTCGCGCTCGAGGAACGCGTCGATCACCTTCTCGGCGGAATCGTCGTGCTTGCCCATCGCGCGGGACGGGCTACTTCTCGAGGTCCCGGTGCTCGGTGTAGACGGCGGTCACGACGGCGAAGCCGAGGCCGAGGGGGTTGTCGGCCACGTGGGTCGTCTTGCGCATGAGCGGCCGCGTCACGCGCAGCGTGACGACCTTTGCCTCGCCCTGCGGGACGGCGGCCTCGGTCTCGGGGGTCGTGGGCGAAACGCGGACGATCTGGTCGAAGTCGGGTGGGGCCGAGATGCGGTGCGCGAGGTACGCCTCTCGCTTCGTCCCGAAAAGGAGCCACTGGTCGCGGGCCGCAGGCGCGTTCGGGTCGAGCTTTCGGAAGTGGAGGATCGTCTCGATGTTCACGGGAACGTCCTTGGCGACCACGGTGCCGCCGCGCTCGAAATGTCCGCGGTACAGCGTGCCCTTGAACGCCTTCTTGGCCGCGATCTGGTCGGGGAGCACGAACGTCTCGGGCTCGAACGTGTAGAGGTCGGCGC
>CAZXSG010000293.1:0-5802 GCA_964643185.1 uncultured Holophagales bacterium | reverse complement strand
GGCCGCGTCCCCGACGTGCCCTCCAATGACAATTCCAGCCCGTTGTCGGGCTCCCACACCTCCCCCTCGGGACGGAGGATCCGGCCCTCGGAGTACCGAGGAAAATTCGAGAGGTTTCGCCTGATGCACTCGACATTGAGGAGATCCGCGTCCACCGCCACCACCGTACCCGTCGATCCCACGGCGAGCGAGAAGACGATCGAGGTCAGGCCCGAATAGGCGCCCAGATCGATCACGCTCATCCCTTCGGACAAACCCGCGAAGTCCATGTATTGGCGGGTCGTGACGAGCGGCTCGCAGAAAGACGGGAAGAACACGGGATGCGCATCGAACCCGACGACGTCGTGATACCTCGGTGTCGAGTAGTCCACGACCCGGAGATCGCCCATGCGGAAGGGCACGACAGCCGAAAAATAATACTCGAAGGACTCGATGACGTCGGGCAGATAGACCGCGTGCCGGGACGACATGCGGATCACGTCCCAGGCTCGACTCACCTCGATGAATCCCGAGCCCGTCCTGATTTTCAGCCCCTTGCGCTTCGCCCGCGGCCGGAACGCCAAGGGCACCCCGAACCGCACCCATGGAGCCGGCACCAGCGATTTGAGCGAAGCCCTCAACGACCGGTCCCGCAATCCCAAGCGAAAGACGTCAAGGGCCTGGTCGACTCGCCGCTCTCCACGAACACATCTTAGCCAATCGAAGGGAGCGGGCCGGCTGACCGGTGATCCGGCGGGAATCCGCCTCCGTAAACGCCTCGAACGAGCGGAGGATCCATGAGCAGAGAACAGAACCTCGAGGCCATCCAGACGATCTACGCCTCCTTCGGACGCGGCGATGTGCAGGCCATCCTCGATACTCTGAGCGACGACGTCCGCTGGGTCACGCACCTCGACCCGGCCGTGCCCTGGAGCGGCGACTACTCGGGCAAGAGCAACGTCCCGCGGTTTTTCGAAGGGATCTTCGCGTCCGTCGACGTCCTCGCGTTCGAGCCTCAGGAGTGGATCGTCGACGGCGAGAACGTGGTCTCGATCGGCACGTTCGGCTGCCGGGTCAAAGCAACCGGCAAGGAAGCGCGGACTCGGTGGATCTTCCTCTGGAAGGTGAGGGACGGCGTGGTGACGTCATACGAGCAGTTCCACGACGAGGCCATGTCCGCGGCCTTTCGGTAACCGCGCTCCTCCTCAGCTCCTCAGCAGGGGATCCCCGCGGAAACCGCGTGCAGAGCGGCTTCGACGATCGTCCTGGAAACGAGCGCTTTGTTGAACACCACGTCTGCGAGGAGCGCGGCGGCGGCACCGAGGTACGCGAAATAGGTGAAGCCCACGTAGTCGCCGAACAGAATCGTGCCCAGCCAGTCCTGTTCGAAGAGATAAAGACCGCCGACGACGGCAGCGGCACCCACGAGGACGAGGGTGGGGAGAACGAGCGGCAGACCGGCCTCCCTTCGGAGCCGCGCCGTCACGACGAGGAGGGCGAACACGAAGGCGTTCGCGCCGGTGAAGATCCGAAACTCCCTCGTCAGGGCGGACGCGACCTCTCGATACTTCGTTCGCACGAGGGAGGTCAGCCGCTCGTCGAGACGGGTCTTCTCGGCGATTCTCTCCAGAAGGGACTCGGAGACGGACGTCTCGATTTTCTGCCGGCACGCGCAGTCGGCGTTCAGCATCTCGCCGACCACCTCGGCAACTTTTCGGGGCACGCCATCGCGAAGAGCCCGGCGCGCCTCCGCGATCTCCTCTGAATGCCGTTTCAGGGTGCGTTCGGCGAGCGCGACGAGCCGGCTCTCGTCCAGCGATTCCCCGACCCGCTTCTCGACCTCCATGCGCACCATGTTCCGCGCGAGGGCCTCCACGAAGAGGGGATCCACGAAGGACGTCGCGAACGCGGTGCCGAAGAGCGCGGCGCCCACGACGCCGGTCCAGAGGACCACAGCACGAACCCAGGAGAAGCGACCGGCCAGGACGGCGTGCGTCGACGAGTCCATCCCGCCGATGGAGCAAGAGCAGTGCCCAACGTCGGGAAAAGAAGGGCTAGCGGCGTCCCTTGATCGAGTGCTGAACAGCCTTCAGGCTGTCGCTGGCGGCCTTCCGTTCCTTCTTGGAGGCGACCTCGCGGGCCGCCTTGCCCTTCGCGCGAGAGGTCATGATCCAGAAGGCCAAGCCCACCACGATGATCAGAATGCCGAGTCCAATGAGGGTTTCCACAAATACCGCCGCTCACAGGGTAATCCCCCCGCCCCCACAAAGCGAATCAAACCGGCCGCACGTGGCTCCACAGCCCTTGAGGTCCCACGTTTTCATCAAGCGGTTAGTAACCGGCGGGGTTCTCGAGAAAACGCCAGACGATTCTGCAACCGACCGCCCAGCTTCGCGCCTGCCGCTCGACGTGCCGGGAGATGCGGTCCAGGGCCGGCCGATCGTAGAGATTTCCGTTGAAGAGCACGGCCTCGATGCGCTGCGTGTTCCGGATGTCCTCGAGCGGATTCCCGGCGAGGAGGACGAGATCGGCCGTCAGGCCGGCGGCGACGCGCCCGTAGTGCTTCTCCAGCCCGTAGTAGGCGGCCGGCCCGGCCGTGGCCGAGACCAGAGCCTCGGCGGGTGTCAGGCCCGCGGCGATCAGCTGCTCGAGCTCCCGATGAAGGTAGGCCCCCGCCACGACGTAGTCGGTCCCGGCCAGCACCTTCACCCCGGCCCGATGCGCCGCTCCCGTGAGCTCGAGCCCCTTCCGGTGGAACGCGCGGTACGTCTCGCGATCCGCGGGCGAGGGGTCTTTCGCCAGAACCTCGTCGACGTCCTCGAGCCACTGCCTCTTCATGAGGGGATGGAGGTACCGGAGCAGAGGATCCTCGCGCACCGAGGGGTCCTCGGCGTAGGCGTCCACCCAGCGCGTGAGATGGGTGGGCACGTACCAGGTGCCGTGCCGCCGCATGGCCTCGAAGATCTCGCGCGCTTCGCGCGAATCGTGCTCGTCGAGCATGCGCCGCCGGTCTTCCTTCCACGCGGCGGTACCGGCCTGTTCGCGCATCCGGGCGCTGCCGGAAAAGCTCTCGTGCAGCAGGAACCGGGCGTGCTCGAGGCTCTTCTGGCTCGCGGCGGCCTCGACGGCGCTCACCCCGTGAGGCCGATGGCCGACGACGGGGATTCCGAGCCGCCGGGCCTCGGCCACGAGCGCGAAGTAGGCCTCTCGCGGAATGTTGTTGTAAACCTTGATCTCGTCGACCTGCCCGGCGAAGTGGTTCACGAACGCGCGGGCCTCGTCGGCAGTGGCCGTGCCGAAGAACGCGGGAACGCCCTTCACCTTCGCGAGGATGCGGGACCCTTCGGCCATGAAGCTCGTGGACGAGACGATCCGCGGCCCGACTCTCTCGCCTGCCACCGCCTCCGCCGTCCAGCGCCGCTTGTCGACGGCGCACGCGATGAAGGGATCGTCCTCCTGCGGACAGCCCTGCAGGTCGCGCACGTTGGTCACGCCGTACGCGATGTGGAGCGGCAGATCGAGGAGCGGCGCGAACGCGTACACGTGGGTATGCATGTCCCACAGTGCCGGGATGAGGTACTTTCCCCGGCCCGGAACGATCGCTGTGCCGGCTGGAATGGGCACGGCTCCGGCGTCTCCCATCGCGACGATCCGGGAGCCCTCGACGAGAACGGTCTGGCCAGTGAGCACGCGGTTGGCGGCGGCATCGACGACGCCCACGTCGACGATCGCAACGGGCGTTCTCGTCTGTACGGCCTCGAGCGTGTCGACGGGCCACAGAACCCCCAGGGCGAAGAGCCCCAGGGGAAGAGCGAACAGAGACCCGATGCCGAGCGCGAGGCGCTTCAGCCGCCTCCGGCTCGATCCGCGCTCAGTCGACGCCGTAGGAGATCTCCATCGTGCGCACTCTGCGTGTCGCGAGATAGAGAACGACGGACGCGAGGAGGAGCGGCAGCAGGATGCCGAGAAAGACCGGCTCGGGATCGGCCAGCAGGGCGAGGGGTCCGCTCGGGGTGGGCACGGGCAGGAGCGAGTCGAAGTAGTGCACAACGGTGAACCGCTTGAGCATGACGGGCAGAACGACGCTCGCCCGCTCCACCAGGAAGACGCCGAGGATCGGGACGAACGGGCTCTTGGCCACGAGGCCGAGCGCGAGGAACACGGCGCCGTACGCCACGCACGCCAGGCACGTGATGCCCACATAGGCCGCGAGAGCTGAGAGGCCCGCCGGCGACCCGAGGTACCTCACGGCAGCGGGCCCGCCCTGCCCGAAGAGGAGCACGTACGACACGACAGTTCCGAGGCTGAAGACCAGGCAGGTCGCGAGCACGCCCGTGATGTACTTGCCCAGCGCGATCGCCTCCCTGCGGACCGGCGTCAGGAAGAAATAGTGAAGGCTGCGCTCGAGGATCTCGCCGCGAAAGAGACTCGAGAAGGCCCAGCCAACGCCGAAGAACAGGCTCCCGCAGAGGACGAAGTAGCGGAAGAGCGAGGCGTATTGGGCGATGAGCTCACCCTCGGCCCGGCTCCGCTGCACGGCCCCGACGAGCAGCATGAGGAGCGGCGCGAGAGAGCCGAGGATGATGAGTGGCGTTCCGCGACGGCCGAGGAGAGCGCGCTTCAGGTCGACGCTCACCACGGCGAGCGCGGGCGCGAGCAGGGTCTCTTTCAATGGACGTCTCCCTCTCCCTCGATGAGGTACCGGTACACGGCCGCGACGTCGTCGTCGGACGCCGAAACCCTCTCGATCTCGAGCCCGTCGGCGACCACGGCGTGGTTCAGCACGCGGTACAGGTGCTCCGGGTCGAGCGTGCGCACGACGAGTCCCTTTCGGCCCTCGTGGATCGAGACCTCCATGGTGTGGTTCGTCGAGAAGAGCCGCGCGGCCAGATACGCCGGGCGGTCGCAGCGCACGAGCACGGAAAGCGGTTCCGTGGCGACTTCCGTGCGAACACCATGGATGCCGCCCTCGGCCACGATGTAGCCGCCCTTCACGAGGATGACGCGGTCGGAGAGCTGATCCACCTCGTGGAGGATGTGGCTCGAGATGATCACGTGCCGTCCGTTCTTCGCGAGGTCGCGGAAGAGCTCCATCACCTCGGCCCGGGCCATCGGGTCGAGACCGTTGAGCGGCTCGTCGAGGAGGACGACCTCGGGCTCGTGCACCACAGCCTGCGCGAGCTTCACCCGCTGGCGCATACCCTTGCTGTATCCGGCGATGCGCCGGGTCCCGGCTTCGCGCATGCCCACGCGCTGGAGCGCCGCCTCGGCGCGCGCGTCGGCCTCGCTCTTCGCGAGGCCGTGCAGCCTCAGGAACGAGGAGATGAACGAAAGCCCCGTCATGCCGATGGGAAACGAGTCGAACTGGGTGCAGTAGCCCACCTTGCGAAAGAGTGCTGCGGGATCGTCGGGCCGGATCCCGAGCACGCTGATGGTTCCCTTGGAGGGCTGAAGGAGACCGGTCGCGAGGTTCATGAGCGTCGTCTTGCCCGAGCCGTTGGGCCCCACGAGGCTCGTGATTCCGGGCGGGATCGAGATCGTCACGCGGTTGACGCCCAGCACCTCGCCGTAGAACTTGGAGACGCCCTCGAAAACGATCTGGTTGTCGGCGGTCACCGGACCACCTCGAACGCACGGAGGCGGCGGTTCAATAGCAGCAGGGAGGCGACTCCCACGAACACCAGGGAGACCAGCCCCCCGGCCAGCGGAAGCTCGACCCGATGGGGTACGCCCAGGAGGGGCGCGGCCACGGATTCCAGCGAAGCCACCAGGTTCAGCATGCCCCCCCCGTGCCTGTCGAGCCCCCCGTTGAGGAACTCGCCC
>CAZXSG010000292.1:0-5817 GCA_964643185.1 uncultured Holophagales bacterium | reverse complement strand
GACGCTTACCGTGCTGGTAGTTCTGTCGTGCCACGTCAATCCCCCTGAGTCGATCGCTGAAGGCTGGGGGTGCGCTGCTCGTTCAGAAGATTCCACCCCGTCTTTCGCTCGGGGAGGATAGCACCCGTCTAAGCGGTGGCGGGAGCCGCGCTCACCCAGAGGAAGGGGCGGGTCGATTTCGCCGAAGCTTGCCTCTCCGCGCGGTCGGCGAGCTTGCCCAGGCGCTTCATCAGCACGCCGATGGCTTCCTGGGCCCGCTGGCCAGCCTCGCTCGTGAAGCGCTTCTCGAAAATCGCCCAGCGCCGGAGGTTGCGCTCGACGAGGTCCACGTAGTCGCGCGTCGTATAAACGTGCAGCCGCTGCGCCGCCGCCGAGAACATCGCGAAGAGCTTCGTGTCGCCCGCGCCGTCGTCCATGGTGCGGCCGGGCATTTCGATGCCGCGCTCGAGCATCGCGCTCATGGCGACGACGGTGCCTTCGGGATCCAGCTCGAGGAGGCGCCCCACGAAGCGCGTGTAGGCCGTCTCGTGGCGGGCTTCGTCGGCGGCGATCGCCTCCAGCATCTTCGCGAGCGGCTCGCAGCCCTCTTTGCGGGCCAGCTTGGCCACGTTGCCGTGCGCGATGCGGGTGGCGGCCTCCTGGAACGACGTGTACACGAAGCCCTTGGTGAGGCAGCGGTTCGTGCTCGGGTCGAACCCGTTCCGGATGAGGTTGTGCACCGTGGTTTCGAAGGCCTTCATGTTGACGCGGCCCGAGAGGTAGAGAAACTTCGAGAGCACGCTCCCGTGCTTCTGCTCGTCGGCCACCCAGAAGCGGGTCCAGCGCCCGAAGGAGCACTCCCCGCGGCCCGTTGGGTCCAGCCCGCCCTCGAGGTTCGAGAGCCAGGCGTGGTAGCTCGGCAGGGCCTCCTCGGTGACCACGTTGCCGCAGAGGACGGCCACGAGATCGTCGGAGACCCCGGCGCAGGTGGCCCGGAAGCTGTCCAACCGGTCCATCCACCCCTCGCCGCTGTCGGGAAGGAAGTCCGCCGGCTGCCAGGTGCCTTCGGGGGGGGGGAGGGAGGTGAGATTCGTCTCGACGGTCTTGCGGAGCTCCTGCTGCACTGCCTCGCGCTTTTCGGGGATCATGTGTACCTCGCTTCCCTAGCACCGCCGCCTGGACGCCGCTGTAATCAGGGGAACGTTATCACGCAGAGGATTAGTCCCGGGGACGGAGGGAGGGAGGGAGGTCGCTAAGGACGCCCTACCAGGCTGGGGAGGAGCACACGAGCTCGGTCACCTGGTCGCGCGTGAGCGGCCGCGCGAAGAAGTGCCCCTGCCCGGCATCGCAGCCCATGGTGCGCAGGTGCGCGAGCTGCGCCGGAGTCTCGATGCCCTCGGCGAGGACCTCCATCGAGAGGCCGTGCGCGAGGGACACGATCGTCTTCACGATCTCGAGGTTCTCTTCCTGCTCCATGCGCCACACGAACGACTTGTCGATCTTGAGGGAGTCGATCGGGAAGCGCTGGAGGTACGAGAGCGAGGAGTAGCCGGTGCCGAAGTCGTCGATGTGGAGCTGCACGTCGAGCGCCCGGAGCTCGCGCAGCATGCCCGCGGCGGATTCGGCGTTCTCCATGAGCACCGTCTCGGTGATCTCGAGCTTGAGCTGCCGTCCCGCGACGCCACTGTCGTCGAGCGCCGACCGGATGCGGGCCGTGAGCGCTGGCTCCGTGAACTGCCGCGCCGAGAGGTTCACGCTCATCGCGAGGAGCGCGTGGCCAGGGGGCAGCGAGGCCTGCATCTCGAGGAGCTCGCGGCAGGCGGTGCGGAGCACCCAGTCGCCGATCGGGACGATGAGCCCCGTGTCCTCGGCCACCGGGATGAACTCGTCGGGCGGCACGATGCCCCTCACGGGGTGCTGCCATCTCACGAGGGCTTCGATTCCGATGATGCGGCCCGTCGCGAGCGACACGATCGGCTGGTAGTGAAGGCGCAGCTCCTCGCGCTCGAGGGCCCGGCGCAGGTGCGTCTCGAGGTTGAAGCGGTCCACCGTGCGGATGCGCATCGACTCGTGGAACACCTCGTGCCGCGCGCGTCCCCGCGCCTTGGCCCGGTACATCGCGGTGTCGGCGTCGCGGAGAACGTCCTCGGGCCGCTCGTACGCCTCGCTTCCCATCGCGACGCCCACGCTCGCCGAGAGGAAGACCTCCTGCCCGTCGATCGAGAACGACTGCGAGAGCTCCTTCTGGACGCGCTCGGCGACTTTCAGCGCATCCGCGTGGCCGGTAATGTCGTCGAGGAGCATCGCGAACTCGTCACCTCCGGGCCGCGCGAACGTGTCGCCCGGCCGCACGCAGCGCTCGAGCCTCCGGGCGATCGCGGTGAGGAGGCGGTCGGAAACGGCGGCGCCCAGGCTGCCGACGACGTTGCGGAAGCGGTCGAGATCCAGGAGCAGCACGCCGAACTGGTAGCCGGCGCGGCGCTTCTGCCGGTTCAGGGAGCGCTGCAGCCGCTCGAGGAGGAGCGACCGGTTCGGGAGGCCCGTGAGGACGTCGTAGAACGCGTCCCGCATCAGCCGCTCCTCGGCCGATTTGCGCTCGGTGATGTCGGTCATCGCGCCCACGACGCGATAGGCCGTCCCGCGGGTATCCCGCACGGGAAGCCCGCGGCAGAGGAACCAGCGCCAGCCGCCGTCGGCGTGCGCGAGCCGGTGCTCCACGTTCACGAGCGGGGAGAGCCCCTCGATGGCCTCGTCGAGCGCGTGCCGCAGAACCTCGACGTCCTCGGGGTGAACGCGATCCCACCAGCTCGTGGTGGTTTCCGTGGCCGGCGCGGGCGCGCCTCCCAGCATCTCGAGAAGGCGGGGCGAGAACTCCATGAGGTCGGTCGAGAAGGTCCACTCCCAGAGCCCCTCGGACACCACCTGGGCCACGACGTCGAAGCGCTCCTCGGAGCGCCGGAGCGCCTCCTCGGTGTCCCGCCGCCCCGCGATCTCCTCGCAGACGCTGATGATCGCGAGAGGTTCGCCGGCCCCGTTCCGTACGAGGTTCGAGGTGAGCACCACGGGCAGGAGCCGGCCGTCGGCGGAAACGTTCACGCTCTCGCGCCGCCAGCGCCGCATGCCGTCGATCTGCTCTTTCGACATGGGCTTCCAGTGCTTGTTGGGCGAGAAGACCCGCGCGTCCTTGCCCACGAGCTCTTCCGGCGTGAAGCCGTGCATCCGGGCCTCGGCCTGGTTCGCGTAGACGATCTTTCCGGCGAGGTCCGTGATGGTCACGCCCAGGGGCAGCGTCTCGAGCGTGGTCTCGAGCAGGCGCAGGAGGTCGTCGCCCTCGAAGGGAAGACCACTCCCGGAGTCCGGGGGACGCCCGTTGCCAGCCGTCATGAGGGAACCCTTAGGATACCGCTCTCCATGAGCCGAGACTTCACCCCCCGAGAGTTCCGTTCCTGGGGCAACGCCTGCGTCGAGAGGCTGGCGCGGTACTTCGAGACCGTCGAGGACCGTCCCGTCCTCGCCCGAACGAAGCCCGGCGACGTGTTGCGCGCGCTCCCGCCGGGCGCTCCCGAGGAGCCCGAATCGTGGGACGCGATCGAGCGCGATCTGGACGCGCTCATCGAGCCCAACATGACGCATTGGCAGCACCCGGGCTACTTCGCGTACTTCGCGAACTCCGGGTCGGTGCCCGGCGTCCTCGGCGACTTTCTCTCCGCGGGCTACAACCAGACCGGGATCCTGTGGCGCACGTCGCCGGTCTTGACCGAGCTCGAGCAGGGCACCGTGGGATGGCTGCGCGACCTCGTGGGCCTGCCGCCGTCCTTCGACGGGCAACTCGCCGACACGGCCTCCTCGGCGACCCTGATCGCGCTGACGGCCGCCCGCGAGCAGGCCTTTCCCGACGTCCGCAAGACCGGCCTCGCGGGCCGTCCGCGCGGGATCGTCTACGCCTCGGAGCTCGCGCACTCCTCGATCCACAAAGCATGTGTCGTCCTCGGTCTGGGCCTCGACGGCCTTTCCCTCATTCCGACGGACGACTCGATTCAGCTCTCCGGGCCCGGAAACGCCTCCGGCGCGCTTCCTCGATTTCGGATGGATCCCCGTCTCCTCGAGGAGGCCATCGCACGGGACCGCGCGCTCGGCCACGTTCCCATCGCCGTCGTGGCCTGCGCGGGAACGACGTCGGTGTCCTCGGTGGATCCCCTTTCGGCCATCGCGGACATTTGCGAGCGCGAGGGAATCTGGCTGCACGTCGACGCCGCCTACGCCGGCTCGGCCGCCGTGCTGCCCGCGGTGCGTCCTCTGTTCGCGGGCTGGGAACGCGCGGATTCCGTGGTCTTCAACCCGCACAAGTGGATGTTCGTGCCGCTCGAGTGCACGGCGCTCCTCTTCCGCGGTATGGAGCGCGTGCGCCGCGCGTTCTCCGTGGTTCCCAACTATCTCGAGACGCCCGAGGGCGCCGGCGGCTCGGACAGCGTGCGCGAGTACATGGACTACGGCATCCAGCTGGGCCGGCGTTTCCGCTCCCTCAAGATGTGGATGACGCTCCGGCTCTTCGGCGCGCGGGGCGTGCGCGAGAGAATCCAGCACCATCTGGATCTCACGCAGCGTCTCGCGGCGGGCCTCTCCGGGGACGAGGGTTTTCGCCTCGTCGCCCCTGTACCGTTCTCCCTCGTCGTCTTCCGGGCGACGGCCCCGGGGCTCTCCCCCGAGGCCGAGGACGGCCTCAACCGGCGCATCCTGGAAACGCTCAACGAGGAGGGCCGGAGCTTCGTCTCCCACACCGTCCTCCGCGGGCGCACCGTGCTCCGCGCCGCGATCGGCAGCCTCCGCACCGAGGAGGAGCACGTCGACCGCCTGCTCCACGATCTGAAATCCGCGCGCCGGGAGCTTCTCGCCCGCATGACCTGACATTCGTCAGAAACCGGCCTCTTCACGGGGTCGTAATAGGCCCCGAGCAACCTGAACGAGAGACATGATGGAACCCACGAACAAGACCGTCGACCTCACGGGCCTCCGCATCGACCGGGACGAAAAGCCCGATCGTGGCCGCTGGGTCCTCCCCGTCGTCGCCACGCTCGTCGTCGCCGCCGTCGGGGCCTGGCTCATCTGGGGCCGCTCCCAGGGAATGTCGCTGCGCGCTCCCGAGGTCGCCACGACGCGCATCAACAGCGTCACCCCGACGCAAGCCTCCACCGTGCTCACCGCGTCCGGCTACATCGTCGCGCGGAGCAAGGCCGAGATCTCCCCCAAGTCGCTCGGCCGCGTGGCCTGGCTCAACCTCGAAGAGGGCCAGAAGGTGCGCAAGGGCGAGCTCGTCGCACGTCTCGAGGCCCAGGAGCTGGACGCCCAGAAGCGGCAGGTCGTGGCCGCGCGGGACCAGGTGCTGGCGAACCTCACGAACGCCCGCCGGGAGAGGGAGAGGGCCAAGTCGATGCTCGGCCAGCTCATCGGCTCTCAGCAGGCGTTCGACGCCGCCGATTCGCAGGTGCGCGCGCTGGAGGCCGCGGTCTCCTCGGCCGAGGCCCAGATCAAGTACGTCGATGAGCAGGTCAAGAACACGGAGATCTACGCGCCCATCGACGGCGTCGTCACGGTGAAGAGGGCCTTCGTGGGCGAGACGGTCTCGCCGCAGGGCTTCGGCGGCTCGGGCTCGGCCGGCGCGACGTTCGCCGTCATCGTCGATCTCGCCTCTCTCGAGATGGAGGCCGACATCAACGAGCAGAACCTCGGGAAGCTCACGCTCGGTCAGGCCGCCGAGGTCACTCTCGACGCTTATCCCGATCAGCCCTACAAGGCCCGCCTCCGGCAGATCGTGCCCACGGCCGACAGGCAGAAGGGCTC
>CAZXSG010000291.1:0-5819 GCA_964643185.1 uncultured Holophagales bacterium | reverse complement strand
GCACGTACGTCCCGGGCAGGAAGCTCTCGAAGTCGTCGGTCTCGGGACGAAACAGGCTCAGACCCGCCTCCGTTCCGATCCACATCCGGCCATCGCGAGCCACCAGGAGGTGTCTCACGTAGTCGCGGGGCAGGCTCCGCGGGTTCGAGGCGGCGTGCCGGTAGACCACGAAACGGTGGCCATCGAACCGGTTGAGACCGAAGGCCGTGCCGAGCCAGAGGAACCCGGCGCGGTCGCGCGCGATCGCGTTCACGAACCCGCTCGACAGGCCGTCGTCGATGCCGTAGTGCCGGAAGCGAAGGGCCGGTGCGAAGGGCGGAACGCCCGGAGCCGCATCAGGGGCCTGCGCCAGCGAGATCTGCGAAAGGAACAGAAGCGCGAGGAGAAGCGATCTGGTGCGCAGCGCGGAACGCGCGGAGCCGCACGACCTCGTCCGTTTCAGCCCCGCGCCCACCGGCGTCAGATGTTGATGCTCGCGGGCACCCGGGACGGCAGAAGGAACGTGTAGGGAACGCGCGCCGTGTTCCGATCCTCGATCGTGGACTCGATTCCCGCGAGGGCCTTCTGGAATCGGGCGAGGGGCTCCGTGACCCGCGGGTCGGCGAAGTGCGCGCGGCCGGCGACGTCGTCGGCCACCGTCTCGAGAGTCGAGATCACGCTGCCGAGAAGGCCCGAGGAATCCCGCGGCGCCGAGATGTCGGGGTAGACGCCGAGGCGCGTGTGCTGGAGCGAGCCGAGGAGGTAACCGAGGCTGAGCTGCATGTGCGCCATGTCGCGCGGGGGGAGCATGGCGAGGAGATCCTGCTCGCTGTAGCCGTCCCTGCGCGTGGGTGCAGGCTGGTACGCCGCGAGCGGCATGTTCGGCACGTAGCTCATGATCGGGTACTGCGGGAAGTTCACGGCCGCGTGCTGCGCGCTCGCGGTGAAGACGATGAGGGCGATCGCATCTGTGAGCGAATCGACCGTGTCGAAGCGTCCGTCCTGGGCGAAGCCCTTCAGCCGTCCGCCATCTGACGCGCCGATCTCCGCCGCCCACCGCTGCAGCTCGGGGTCGGCCTGAACGCTGGACTCACTCGTGTAGTAGAGGCGCAGATAGGCATCGACCCATTCCCGGATCGCTTCCCACAGAAGGAGCGCGTCGTCGCGGTAGGGGAAGTCGGGTAGCGCGTCCGCATCGTGGATTCCGCGAGCCCGGAGCGCCCGCGGCAGCATGGCCTCGCCGAAATCGAAGCTCTCCCGCGCCTTCACCACGAGGGCGCGGCTGGTCTCGATCGTCCCCGCGAGCACCATGTCGACGCCGCCGCCCGGAGCGATCAGCTTCTTCTGCGCCATGTCGTTGATCTCGAGCGTGCCCACGAAGTGGGGACGGAGCAGAACCGAAACGGGGTGTGAGGGCGCCAGCGTGCGCAGGCTCGCGACGACGATCGGCTCGAGCACGAGGTGCGTGCGCCCGAGGTGGCTCGACGCCTGATGCACGTTGCCGTCCGCGACCCGGACGACGTTCTTGGCCATCCTCCAGGCGAGCCCGTCCTGCGGCGTGAAGACGGGGTTCGAAGGCCCCGGTTGCTGTTCGCACTGGATGGCGATGGGCGCGAGCGCGCGGGAGCCCGAGCGGCCCGCGGGCACGGCGAAGAGGGCGAGCGGCGCGCTCAGGTACTTCTGAGCGGAGGGGAAGCTCCCGGCCTCGGCGCCCGCGAGGATGGCGTAGTCCGTGAGGTAGAGCCGGCCCTCCTCGCCCGCGCGGGCCAGGCTGTCGCCGGGGCCGAGCACCGCCTGGAGCTGCGCGTCCGTCACGGGGAAGCGGTCGTCGAGGGCCGCAACGCGTTCGATCGTCATGGGGTTGGGACCCGCCACGCGCATCCGCGCGAAGACGCGGTCGTCGTCGTAGACGGTCGTGCCCGCCGGCCGCTTCACGTCCTGGAAGAGCTCGGCGTAGTCGGCGAGCGACTCGGGCCGGCCCGTGGCTCCTCCGGCCATGATGTAGTCGGTGAGGTGCTGCATGATCGCGGCCGCGTTCATCGCGCCGCTCTTGATGCGGATGCGGATGCCCTCGTGCTCGCCGTGAGTGGGCGAGGACTTCTCCTCGTCCTCTTCGATCTTTCGGCTGTTGACCTGGAGCGTGAGCATCGCCTCGGCGACCTCGGCCAGCCACGCGAGGGACGGCTGCTGATCGGGCGGGACCGTGCTCGCGATCGCCAGCGGAGGCATGACGTCGTAGTTGTAGCCGCAGGCCGCACGCGCGCGGGAAACGTCCGCCTGACGGGCGGAGGGATGCGGGTCGTCCTGAGGCAGACACGGTCTCACCAAGCGGTACCTCGCGTGTTTTTCGGTGGGGGACACGAGGCTAACCGTGAGGCTGGGGCGGTGCAAGGCTTGACTCACCCTCCGCCGGGACCTAGCCTCGTCGAAAGACCTCGAAACATCAGAATCATGAAGGCGTTCGTCGACCGCTGGGTGCTGTTCTTCACCGCGTGGGGGGCCGTTGCGGTCATCGGCTGGCGCTCGTTCCGCTCGCGCCTGCGCATGTCGCACAAGAACGGCATCCTCGCCGCGGGGCGCGTCCGCATCGTCGACGCGCCGGCGTTTCCGGAGCACGACTTCTTCCGTCCGGGCGCGGAGTTTCCCTGCCGCCTGCGCCACGCGTCGATCAGCTATCTCGACGACGCCATGCTCGTGGTGAGGGCCGCGTCGCTGAAGTTCGCGGACACCCGCTACGAGAGCCCGCTCGACCTCCTCATGAACAACGGGCAGACGAGCTTCTTCTGGGACGTGACGTCGTTCATGGGCTTCGGGAGCGTCACGAACCAGGGCCGCGATCCGCATTTCGTGAAATGGATGGAGGACTACCCGCTCACGCGCAAGAGCCTCCTCGAGAGCGTGAGGCGGGATCCCTCGACCTTTGCTCAGCTCTACTACTACTCTCAGTCCCCGTTCGAGTTCCGGGCCCGCGACGGGCGTCCGCGGTTCGTCAAATTCCACCTCATTCCGGAAGACCGCGGGAAGGAAGACGGCCTGCCGAACTGGGGCGAGGAGCCCTGGAACACCGGCTGGACCCAGGGCCTCCTGCCCGGCGAGACCCGGGGCCGCAACTACCTGAAGGACGAATACCGCGAGCGGGTCGCGCGGGGTCCCGTGACGTACCACCTGCAGCTCCAGCTCCACGAGCAGCGGCCCGAGGACACTCGTGACACGCTGCTGAGCTGCATGGTCGTGTGGGACGAAGCCACGCATCCCTGGATGGACCTCGCGACCGTCACCATCGACAGGACGCTTCCCTACGACGAGGAGGAGCGCACGCTCTTCACGCTCGGCAACCTACCGCCCTCGATGGGGATCACGCCCGCACTGTCGGTGGACGATCCGGCTTCCCTCAACTATCTGAGGCTGAGAGGGGGCTGGATCCGTCGCGCGCGCCTCTTCGCGATCCGGCTCTTCGGCGCGCCGCCGCCGATCCCGAACGAGCGAACGCCCGGCTACTTCAACCCGGTCTGATCGCATGGCATCTCTCCCTGGCTACGACGTCCGGGACACGCTCGCCGAGAGCCGGAGCTCCCTGGTGCTGCGCGCCACACGGATCCCGGACGGCCGCGCCGTCGTGCTGAAGACCTCGCGGAGCCCCACGCCGGAGCAGGTGGCGCGGCTCACCCGCGAGTTCGAGATGGCGCGCCGGCTGAGCTCCGTTCCCGGAGTGATCGAGGCCATCGAGCTCCTCGAGCACGAGGGCACGTACGTGATGGTGATGGAGGACATCGGCGGCGAGTCGCTCGACCTCGCCGCGGAAAAGTCCCCTCTCGGTCTCCGCGAGGGACTCGAGATTCTCGTGAAGGTCGCGGACACGCTCGGGCACCTCCACGACCGGCACGTGATGCACAAGGACGTCAACCCGAGCAACCTCGTGTGGAACCGCAAGACCGGGGTCGTCCGCGTCATCGACTTCGGGCTCGCGACGGAGCTCCGGAGCGAAACCCCGACGCTCCTCAACGCGAACGTTCTCCAGGGCACGCTCGCGTACATGTCGCCCGAGCAGACCGGGCGCATGAACCGCTCGGTCGACTACCGCACCGACCTCTACTCCCTCGGCGCGACGCTGTACAGGCTCCTCACGGGCCAGCCCCCGTTTCCGCCGGGCGACGCGATGGAGATGGTCCACGCCCACCTCGCCCGAACGCCGCTTCCCCCGCACGAGGTCACACAAGGGATTCCCGAAGTCCTCTCGCGCATCGCGCTCAAGCTCCTGGCAAAGCGCGCGGAAGACCGCTACCAGAGCGCGTTCGCGCTGCGCGACGACCTGCAGACGAGACTCGACCTCCTCACGCCCGGCACCATCCCGTCGTTCCCGATCGCCGAGGGCGACGTCTCCGACCGGTTCCAGATTCCCCAGCGGCTCTACGGCCGCGACGCCGAGATCGCGGCCCTCCTCGCGGCGTTCGAACGCACGCGCCGGGGCAGCCGCGAGATCGTGCTGGTGGCCGGCTACTCGGGCATCGGCAAGTCGGCGCTCGTCAACGAGATGCAGAAGCCCATCGTCAAGGCCCGCGGCGCGTTCCTCTCGGGGAAATTCGATCAGCTCAGCCGCAACATTCCTTACGCGTCCCTCATCCAGGCCTTCCAGGGGCTCGTGAGACAGCTCCTGGCCGAGCCCGCCGAGAGCCTCGCCCGCTGGAGGGAGAAGCTCCTCGCCGCGTTGGGCCCGAACGCACAGGTGATCATCGAAGTGCTGCGCGAGGTTGAGCTCATCGTCGGCAAGCAGCCGCCGTTGCCGGAGCTGCCCGCCGCCGAGGCGCAGAACCGCTTCAACTTCGTGGTCGAGAGCTTCGTGCGCACGTTCGCGACGGCCGACCACCCGCTGGTGCTGTTTCTCGACGACCTCCAGTGGGCCGACGCGCCCTCGCTGCGCCTCCTCGAAGCCCTCGTCACCGACGCAAAGACGTCCCATCTGCTCCTCATCGGGGCGTATCGCGACAACGAGGTCGATGCCTCGCATCCGCTGATGCTGAGCCTCGAGGAGATGCGCAAGCGGCGCGCCGCGATCGCAACGCTCACGCTCGCCCCGCTGGGTCCCGAAGACTGCGTGGACCTCGTTGCCGACACGGTGCACGCCGACAGGGAGCTGGTGAGGCCGCTCGCCGAAGCCTGCGCGCGCAAGACGCTGGGAAACCCGTTCTTCCTCAACCAGCTCCTGCGGGAGCACTACGACAGGGAGAGCATCCGCTTCGACGCGCAGGCCCGCCGCTGGACCTGGGACATGGAGGCCGTCGAGCGCTCGAACATCACCGAGAACGTCGTCGAGATGATGGCCGAGAAGATCCACGGCCTCCCGGAGGGCACCCGGCGCGCCCTCACCACCGCGGCCTGCCTCGGCGGCACGTTCGACCTGAAGACCCTGGCCCTGGCGCGCGCCGATACGCCCGGGCAGGTCGCGTCGGACCTCTGGGTCGCGCTGGAGGAAGAGCTCGTGCGCCCGCTGGGCGAGGGATACGAGTACCTCCCGGGAGTGACCAAGGCAGCGGGCGAGGTCGCCTACCGCTTCCTCCACGATCGCGTGCAGCAGGCGGCGTATTCGCTGCTCGGCAGTGGCGAGAGACAGGAGCTGCACCTCCTGATCGGCCGCTCGATGCTCGAGAGCGCGGGTCCGGAGCGCGGGCCGGAGCTCTTCGCCATCGCGAACCACCTGAACCTCGGCTCGGCGCTCCTGGCGTCAGAGGCCGAGCGGGACGCCGTCGCGACCCTGAACCTGGAGGCGGCCCGCAAGGCGAGCGCGTCGGCGGCACACGGCCCGGCCCTGGCCTACCCCGACCAGGGCATCGGCCTTCAGGGGG
>CAZXSG010000290.1:0-5825 GCA_964643185.1 uncultured Holophagales bacterium | reverse complement strand
GGGGGTGCGGCCCGTGGGGGGGCGCCCAACCCCCCCGGGCCCGCGTTCCGCCCCGGGGCGTGGGAAAGCGCCGGCGGGTTTCGAACATGTTGTTACGGGGGCGCTCGGGCAGGCCCGGGGCGCGGTCCAGCACGGTCCGGCGCCCCTTCGCGAGCCGGCCGATACCGTCGCCGTCGCTCGACACCCAGAGCATTTCGTCGCCGTCCTCGTCGTTCGTCGCGAGGAGCTGCGTGACGCGGCTCGTGAAGAAGCCGTTCGCCGGGCTGAGCGTGGTGAAGCGCGTGCCGTCGAACCGCGCGAGCCCGGCGATGGTCGTACCGACCCAGACGGTGCGCGTGCCGTTCTTCGCGATCGTCTCTACGACGCTCGAGATCTGGTTCCCCGGCAGCCCGTTCGACGTGTCGTACGTGCGCCAGCGTCCGCGGGAAAAAGCGGCGAGCCCGTTGGACGTGCCCGCCCATAGCGTCGGATCTTCCGGGGGACCCGTCTCGCGCACCGTGTAGACCTGATTCCCCGGCAGCCCCGACGCGCGGTCGAACGCGACGAACCGCTCGTCGAGGAGGCGGGCGAGCCCTCCCCCGCGCGTGCCCACCCAGACCGGGCCCTCGGGGCTCTGCGGCGAGACGAACAGCGCGTAGACCTCGGGCGCCGGGAGGCCGCGGCGCTGGTCCACGACGGTGATCTGACCGCCTTCGAAGCGCGCGAGGCCGGCGGCCGTCCCGATCCACAGGATGCGCTCCCCGCGCGCGTTGACGGTCTCGGCGAGGCTGGTGACGAACGGGCTCGGCAGACCGCGATCCCGGTCGTAGAGGATCGCCCCCTGGGTCGAGAGGCGGAAGACGCCGGTGCCGAACGCGGAGACCCAGAGGACGGGGCTCCCGGCCGCGTCACGCGACTGGAGGACGCCGTTCACCGAAAGGCCGGTCGGCACGACGTCGGGACGAAAGGGAACGAATCTCTTGCCGTCGAAGGCCGCGAGACCGCCCTGGGTGCCGGCGAGGAGCGTGGGCTTCCCCTCGGGATCGAGCACGCTCACGAGCGCCCACACGCGGTCGTCGGGCAGCCCGTCGGCCTTTCGGAAGATCTGGAGCCGGTCGTTGGAAAGGCGCACGACGCCCCCGCCGTGCGTTCCGACGAACAGGTCTCCTGCGACCTCGATGAGCGCGTTCACACGGCGCGCCGGGAAGCCGTTCGTCGTGTCCCACGACGTGAACGAACCGTCTATGTTCCTGCGGGCGAGGCCGCCGTCCTGGCGGCCGAAGTAGACGGAGCCGTCCTTCAGCGGAAGCACGACGCGGACGTAGTTGGAGATGGCCTTCCCGGGCATGTCGAACGCCTGGAACGTGCGCCCGTTCCAGCGCGCCGCGCCGTCCTGCGTCGCGACCCAGAGGGCCCCGTCGGCTCGGCTCTCGCCGATGCCCTGCACCGTGGCGTGCGGAAGACCGTCGTCGTCGTTGAAGACCCTGATCGCCGGACGGCCGAGGAAGAGCGGGTCCTCCGCATCGGGAGGCGTCGCGGCTCTCCCGATCGGCGCGTGCAACGCCATCAGCGAGCCCAGCGCGAGAAGCGCGAGCCTTCCGAAGAGAAGCGCTCTCGGAAACGACACGAGGTGCGAGTATAGAAAGCGAATGGGCATTTCCCAGCTTCCCTTCAAGATTCTGAGAGCCGATCGGGGCGACGTGGGCGAGCGGCTCGACCTCGTGCTCCAACGTCACCTCGCGGGAGTGCCCTGGGCGAGCCGCACGAAGATCCAGAGCTGGTTGAAGGAAGGCGCGGTGCTCGTGAACGGACTCGCGCGCAAGCCCTCGCATCGGGCGGCCGCCGGCGACGAGATCACCGTGAACGTGCTCCCTCCGCCCGAGCCCGAGCGCGAGATCGTCGCGCAGGACATTCCCCTCTCGGTGCTCTACGAGGACGACCACCTGCTCGCGATCGACAAGCCGCCGGGCCTCGTGGTGCATCCGGCCGTGGGCCACCGGGACGGCACGCTCGTCAACGCGCTGCTCTTTCGCTCCAGGGAGTGGGCAGGCCCCGAGGACCGGCCCGGCCTCGTGCACCGGCTGGACAAGGACACGTCGGGTGTCCTCCTCGTCGCCAAGACCGAGGAGGCGCTGAGCGGCATAGGCTCGGCGATGCTGAAGCGGACGATCGAAAAGGAATACCTCTGCGTCGTCTATGGCCGCACGCCCGTGACGAAGGGTCGTGTCGACCTGGGCATCCTCAGGGACCCCAGGGACCGCAAGAAGATGACGACCTCGAAGACCGAAGGCCGCGCGTCCTCGACGCTATACGAACGGCTCGGCGAGAGCGTGGGGAAGAAGGAGGGCGTCTCGTTTCTCCGCTGCACGCTCCTCACCGGACGCACGCACCAGATCCGTGTGCACCTCAAGGCCCTGAACCTGCCCATCGTGGGCGACGTCACGTACGGCTCAGCGCGGTGGAAGGGCATTCAAGACGCAGGTCTGGCGGCGGCCTGCGCTGATTTCCGGAGGCAGGCGCTGCACGCCTGGCGGCTCGCGTTTACGCACCCCGTCACGAAGCAGCGCGTGTCGATCGTGGCGCCGGTGCCGGACGACCTCGCGAAGCTCCTCGAAGCCGCGGGCATCGACGCCCGCCTGCCGGATCCGGCCGTCTACGGCCCGGACAACCCCGCTCCGATCGCCGCGCCGCGACCCAGACAGCAAAAAGGGCGGCCCTGAAGCCGCCCTTTTCCGGACGCTATCCCGGCAAAATCAGCGATTGGCTCGGAGGGGGTTTGGGGGAACCGGCCATGGTTCCCCCTTACAGCAGCGATTCCAGGCTCGTGTAGACCTTGTCCTGCGCCACGGCGACAGGCTCGCACGTGAGCTTGCCGAGGTAGGTGTTGACCCCTTCGGCGAGGCCCTTGTCCTGCTTGACCGCTTCCACCACACCGAGACGCGCGAGGCGCTTGGCGTACGGGAGCGTGACGTTCGTGAGCGCGAGCGTCGACGTGCGGGGCACGGCGCCCGGCATGTTCGCGACGCAGTAATGCGTCACGCCGTCCACGTCGTACACAGGGTTCGAGTGCGTCGTGGCGTGGGTCGTCTCGAAGCAGCCGCCCTGGTCGACGGCGACGTCGACGACGACGGCGCCCTTCTTCATGGTCTTGATCATGTCGCGCGTGACGAGCTTGGGCGCCGCCGCGCCCGGGATGAGCACGCCGCCGATGAGGACGTCGGCCGTGGCCACGCCCTCGGACACCGTGTACGGATTCGACGCGAGGGTGACGACCCGGCTGCCGAACACGTCGTCGAGGTAGGCCATGCGCTCGGCCGAGGTCTCGAGAATCGTCACGCGCGCGCCGAGGCCGACGGCCATCTTCGCGGCGTTGAGACCCACGACCCCGCCGCCGATGATGACGACCTCGCCGGGCGCGACGCCCGGCACGCCGCCGAGCAGGATGCCGCGGCCGCCGTTGGGCTTCATGAGGTAGTTCGCGCCGACCTGAGTGGACATGCGGCCCGCGACCTCGGACATGGGCGTGAGGAGCGGGAGGCCGCCGTGGCGGCCGACGATCGTCTCGTACGCGACGCCGATCGTCTTGCTCGAGAGGAGCGCGTCGGTCTGCTTCACGTCGGGCGCGAGGTGGAGATACGTGAAGAGGAGGAGCCCTTCCTTGAGGCGCGGGTACTCGGGAGCGATGGGCTCCTTGACCTTGACGATCATCTCGGCCCAGCCCCACACCTCGTCGGCGCTCTGCGAGATCTTCGCGCCGGCCGCGATGTACTCGGCGTCGGAGAAGCCCGAGCCGCCGCCCGCAGCGGTCTCGACGAGCACCTCGTGGCCGTCGGCGGTGAGTGACTTCACACCCGCGGGGACGAGGCCCACGCGGTATTCGTTGTCCTTGATCTCTTTCGGCAGACCGATCTTCATGACGTCTCCCTCATTTCCAAGAGCTGCTATTTCTTCTTCGATTTCGCGGCCGGAGCCGCGGTCGTGTCTTCGTTGTCGATCTGGGCCTTCTGGATCTTCCCCGAGTAGTCGACGTAGATCGACTTCCATTCGCTGAAGACGTCGAGGCCGGCGAGTCCCGCCTCGCGGTGGCCGTTGCCCGTCTTCTTGATGCCGCCGAACGGCAGGTGCGTCTCGGCGCCCGTGGTGCCCTGGTTCACGTAGAAGATGCCGCTCTCGACATCGCGCATCGCCGTGAACGCCTTGTTCACGTCCTGCGTGAAGATGGACGCCGAGAGGCCGTACTCGCTCTCGTTGGCGATGTCGATGGCTTCGTCGAGGGACGAGATCGGCACCACCGCGGTGACGGGTCCGAAGATCTCCTCGGTCGCGACACGCATCTTGCGGTTGCAGTCGGCGAACACGGTGGGCTCGGTGAACCAGCCCTTCGCGTGCGCCTTGCCCGCGAGGCGGTTGCCGCCGGCGGCGAGCTTGGCGCCCTCGGCCTTGCCGATGTCGATGTAGTCGAGCACGGTGTCGAGCTGGCTCTCGTTGATCGAGGGCCCCATGTCGATGCCCGCCTCGAGGCCATTGCCGACCTTGAGGTTCTTCGTCTTCTCCACGAGGAGCGCGAGGAACTTCCGGTAGACCTTCTTGTGGACGAGGATGCGCGAGGCCGCGGTGCAGCGCTGGCCCGTCGTGCCGAAGGCGGCCCACACGGAGCCGTCGGCCGCGAGCTCGAGATCGGCGTCGTCCATCACGAGGATCGGGTTCTTGCCGCCCATCTCGAGGTGCACGTGCTTGAAGTCGGGCGCGCAGGCCTCGTTGATCGTGCGGCCGATCTGCGTGGAGCCCGTGAACGAGATGACCTTGACGCGCGGATCCTTGATGAGCGGCATTCCGACCTTGGAGCCGCCGCCGGTGACGATGTTGAAGACGCCCTTCGGGAGACCCGCGTCCTCGAGAGCCTTGGCGAAGTTGAACACCGAGAGCGGGGTATCCGTCGCGGGCTTGATGACGATGGTGTTGCCGCAGATGAGCGCGGCCGTGCTCTTCCACGCGGGGATCGCCATGGGAAAGTTCCAGGGCGTGATGAAGCCGCAGACGCCCATGGGCGCGCGAACCGACATCGCGAACTTGCTGGGCAGCTCGGAGGGCGTCGTCTGGCCGTGGAGCCTGCGCCCTTCACCCGCCATGAGGAACGCCATGTCGATGGCTTCCTGCCCGTCGCCCTTGGTCTCCTTGAGGACCTTGCCCATCCCGCCCGTCATGTCGCGGGCCGACTCCTCTTTGCGGTCCCGGGGGAGCTCCCCGGCGCGGGAGACGGCCTCGTCTAGCCCGCCGACCAGCAGCCGCAGCAGCGGCTTGTAGGCCTCGGCGGCCGCGTCCACGGCGTCTTTCACGTCCCGCTCGTCGGAGTCGGCGAAGCGGCCGATCAGGTCGGTGACGTCGGCGGGATTGCGGTTCTCGAACGACCTGCCGGTCTTCGCGGGGACGAACTCGCCGTTGATGTAGTTCTGGTAGACGGGGGCGGACTTCTGAGCCATCGGCTTCCTTTCGGGAAGGGGTGTTTTTTCTCCGGTTGGGGGCAATCGCCTATTTGGGTCTGGGAGGAGGAACCTGGATCGGGGCGGCCTTTTCCTTCTCCCCTTCGGACGCGCCCGCGCCCGTCTTCGGGGCGGTCATGTCCACGGAGCCTTTGAACTGCGCGCCCTCGGCGATCACGATCTTCGGGGAGCGGATGTTCCCCTCGAGGGAACCAGAGGGCAGGAGTTCCACGCGCTCCATGGCCGTGACGTTGCCCACGATGCGCCCAGCGATGACGACGTTCTGCGCGCGCACCTCGGCGTTCACCTGCGCCTGCGGCCCCACGCGGAGCGCCCCGATCAGTCTTCTTCTTCCTCGAACTCGGG
>CAZXSG010000289.1:0-5825 GCA_964643185.1 uncultured Holophagales bacterium | reverse complement strand
ACAACATGCTGCTGCCGGCCCAGGTGCTGAAGCTGGCGCCGGCGGAGACGGCGCACATCCTGAGGCACGCGACGAAGCGCAGCCTCGTGGTGCTCGACGAGATCGGGCGCGGCACGTCCACGTTCGACGGCCTCTCTCTCGCCTGGGCGATCGCCGAGCGGCTGGCGCAGGGCGAGCACCACGAGGGTGGTCCGTGGCGCGTTCTCTTCGCCACGCACTACCACGAGCTCACGGAGCTCGCGCTCGTGCTGCCGCCCGTCGTGAACCGCACGATGACCGTGAAGGAATGGAAGAACGACGTCGTCTTCCTGCGCAAGGTCGTGGACGGCGTGGCGGACCGGTCGTACGGCGTCCAGGTGGCCCGTCTCGCGGGCATTCCCGAGCCCGTCCTCGCGCGGGCCCGGGAGATCCTCGCGAACCTCGAGCGCCAGCAGCTCGACGTCTCGGGGCGGCCGCGGCTCGCCGAGCACGTGCCGGAGGAGCACGAGCCGGCGCGGCCCGCGCAGAAAGACGTCCAGCTGGACCTGTTTCGGGGGCAGGATGAGGTCGTGCTCGATGCGCTCCGCAGGGTCGACGTCCCGTCCACGACACCGCTCGCCGCGCTGAATCTCCTCGCGGCGTTTCAGCACCGGCTGAGGGGAGACGGATGAACGGGGACGCGGGACGCTTCATCCTCGGGCTCGAGGGTCCATCGATCTCCGAAGGGGAGCGCGCGCTCTTTCGCGCGGCGCCGCCGTTCGGCGTCATCCTCTTCGCGCGGAACCTCGAATCGGCGCCGCAGGCGGCGGCTCTCATCGAGGAGCTGCGCTCGTTCCCGGGCCGTCCGCTCCTCTTCGTCGATCAGGAGGGCGGCCCCGTGGACCGGATCGGGCCGCTTCTCGGCGCGCGATTCCCGTCGGCCCGCAGGACGGCCGACAAGGGCACGGACTTCGTGCACGAGAACGCGTACCTCATGGGGCGCGCCGCGCGGCTCCTGGGCTTCGACGTGGATTTCGCGCCGTGCCTGGATCTCGGTCCGCCGTCGAAGGAGCCGGGGGCGCCCGACCTCTCGCCGGCGGCGGGCCACACGCACGGACACTCGCACGGCCCTTCGGCTCACGCGCCGGCCGTCGTGATGACCGAGAACCATCCGCTCGAGGGTCGCACGTTCGGGTTCCACTTCGAGGACGTGATCATGGGCGGGATGATGTTCTTGAACGGGCTGGCGCGGGCCGGCGTGGCCTCGTGTCTCAAGCACTTCCCCGGGCTGGGCCGGGGCATCGTGGATTCGCATCACGCGCTGCCCGTCATCGAGGCGCACGACGTCGATCTCATGGTGACCGACGTCGCACCGTTCACGAAGCTCGCTTCCGCGACCGACGGCGTGATGATCGGGCACGCGGCCTATCCCGGCTTCACGGGAGAAGGCGACGAGACGCCGGCCTCACAGAGCGCTCGGATCCTCTCGATCCTGCGCGGCCCGGTGGGCTTCTCCGGTCTGACCTATTCCGACGACCTCACGATGAACGCCCTCGGGGGAACGCTCGTGACGCGGTCCGTCGCCTGTGCGAGGGCCGGACTCGACGTCCTGTGCCTCTCGCGGGGCTTCGACGCGTTCGAGGAGGCGATCGCGAAGGTGGGCGAGATCTCGGTGCCCGACGCGGCGCGCGAGGCGCGCCTCTCGGACCTCAGGCGCCGCGCGAACGACGCGCCGCGCCCGGCCTACAGCGAGTCCGTGTGGCAGGCCCTCGCCGCCGAGCAGGCGCAGTTCCTGGAACGGCTGGAAAGGCCCCGCCCCAGCCGCTGGGAGGGCTGAGAAGGGCTCAGCGCGAAGTCAGCGCGCCGGAGCCTTACCCGGGCTCTCACTGGCTCTCACTGGCTCTCACTTCGCTTCGTACTTGGTGAGCTCCACGGAGACGTCCACCTCGAGGTCCGTCTCGCTGTCGGTCGTGAGCGTCAGCGACATGCGCTTCGGAGTCTCGCCGCCATGCAGGCCCGTGAGGTCGAATGGCGTGAGGAACCACTTGAGATTCCCTCCGTAGGTCACCTTGATGCTGCCGTCGCCCGGGACGCCGATCGGCGTCACCCGCGCCTCCACGTCGCCCCCCTTGCAGGAGATCTTGATCGTCAGGCGCTTGCCCCCCTCGATGTCGAGGTCGTAGCGGCGGGGCCGCTGGGCCGAGACCGTCGAGACGCCCCGCACGAGTGTTTCCCCCTTCCGGCCGACGGGCAGGCGCGCGGGCGTGTCCGACCTGGGGATCACGACGACGCGAACGCCCGACGACATCACGGGATGGCTCGGGGTGATGAGCATGACCGTCGCCTCGTAGTCCTGCTGCGCCGAGAGCGGCTTGGTCGCCCGGAACACGATCTCCTCGTTCGACCTTCGGACGATCTCCGGCGAGAACTCGCCGAAGAGAACCTGGCTGCCCTGGTCGAGCCCGATCCCTTCGATCGTGACCTCGTCGCCCACCTGGACCTTCTCCGGAAAGACGCGGTTCATGCGAATGGGCTTGTACTTCACGCGCGGAAGGTTGGCGGCCTTCGCGGTGGGGGCCGCGGCGGGCTTCGCTTTGGACGCGTCCGCGCTGGGTACCTTCGCGGTGTTCCTCGTGGTGGATTGGGCGGTGAGCGCCGGAATCGGGAAGAGGCTCGCGGCGAGGACGACGGACAGCAAGGGGGTTCGGCTCATGCGGCCTGGAGTGTAGAGGACCTCGGCCGGAGGCCGGCCGAGGCTCCTGATACCCTCCCGCGCCGATGCGCGCCGTCGTCTGCGAGAAGCCCGGGGACGTTCGTCTCGTCGAGCGTGAGGTGCCGTCCCCCTCGCCGTCGGAGGTCCTCGTCCGCGTGTCGGTCGCGCTCACGTGTGGAACGGACCTCAAGCTCGCGCGCCGCGGGCACCCGCGCATCCCCTTTCCGGTGACGCTCGGCCACGAGCTGTGCGGGGTCGTCGCGTCGGCGGGCAGGGACACCGCGTTCCGGGAGGGCGACCGGGTCACGTCGGCCGTTTCGGGCCCGTGCCTCGCGTGCGCGGACTGCGCTCGCGGCCGGGAGAATTACTGTGCGCGCGCGTTCGACGCCCCCCTCTTCGGCGCGTTCGCCGAGTACCTCCTCGTGCCGGCCGCGATCGTGGCCAGCGGGCTCAGACGCGTTCCCGAGGGGCTGGCCAGCGAAGCCGCGGCGCTCCTCGATCCCCTGGCCTCCGTGGTGCGCGGGGTCGCCCGCGCGCGGGCCGTCCTGGGCGGGCTGGATCGGCTGACGCTCCTCGGCTCGGGCCCGATCGCCGCGCTCTTCACCGCGCTCACGGTGCGCGAGGGAATCGCCGTCGAGGTCGTCGGAAGGAACGCCGGGCGGCTTGCGATTCTCGCGGGCCTGGGCGCGCGGGTCTTCTCGCGCGGCCACCCGGTCGACGGCGATTCACCGCTCGTCGTCGACACGACCGGCCACCCCGACGTGATCGCCGAAGGCATGACCCGGGTGTCCAAGGGTGGAGCGTTCCTCCTTTTCGCCGGCCTTCCCAAGGGCACGAAGGTCGCCGTGGACGGAGAGCGCGTGCACTATGACGAGGTGACGCTCCTGGGCTCGTTCCACTACACGCCTCGAGAGGCCGACGTGGCGCTCGGCCACCTCGTGTCGGGGCACGTGCCCGTCGCCGCGCTCGTCACCGCGCACCTCCCTCTCGAAGACTTCGCGCTCGCGTTCGCGCGGGCCGAGCGCGGCGAGGGCATGAAAACGGCGCTCCACCCGTGAAGGCCGCGGTCGTCCACGCGGTCGACGACGTGCGCATCGTCGAGATGGAGGAGCCCGAGCCGGGGCCGGGAGAGATCATCGTCGCGATGCGCGCCGTGGGGCTCTGCGGCAGCGACATCACGCCGTGGTACGTCGCGTCGAAGGCCCCGGCGGTGCTCGGCCACGAAACGGCGGGGGTGATCGCGAGGCTAGGCACCGGCGATGTGACCGATTTCCGGGAAGGCGATCGCGTCTTCGTGCACCACCACACGTCGTGCGGCCAATGCCGCCGGTGCCTCCGCGGCGACGATGTGATGTGCGCGGAGTGGAAGCCCGTGCGCCTGCACCCGGGTGGGCTCGCCGAGCGCGTCCGCGTATCCGCGCTCACCGTTTCGCGCGACACGCTGCTCCTGCCCGAAGGAATGAGCTTCGCGCAGGGCTCTCTCGTGGAGCCCGTGGCCTGCGCGGTGAAGGCGGTGCGCCGCGGGAACGTGAGGCCGGGCGACACCGTGGCCGTCGTGGGCCTGGGCTCGAACGGGCTCCTCATCGGAGCCCTCGCCCGCCACGCGGGAGCCGCGCGTCTCGTGGGCAGCGATCCGGACGCCTCCCGGCGCGTCCTCGCCCTCACCCACGGCTTCGACGCCGTGTGCGATCCGCGCGAGCAGCCCCTCGCAGAAGCGGTCTGCGCCGACGCGGTGTTCGTGATCCCCACCGTGGCCGAGGCCGTCACGCAGGCGCTCGATGCCGCGGCTCCCGGCGGCTCCGTCGTCTTCTACTCACCCATAGCGAAGGAGAAGGTGTGGGAGATCGCGCCCCACGGACCCTACTTCCGCGATCTCACACTTCGGTTCAGCTATTCGTCCGGCCCGGCCGAGACCCGCGAGGCGCTCGCGCTGCTGGCCGCGGGCGTCGTCACGGCGGAGAGCCTGTACACGCATCGGCTGCCCCTCGAGAGGGCCGCCGAGGCGTTCCGGCTCGCGGCCCGCGGCGGCGACGTGCTCAAGATCCTCGTGACGATCGGCGACGCGGAAACGGACGGGGCGTGAGGGTCGCGAAGACCGGGGCCAAGACGGAGAAGATCCGGCTCGACCGGCTGCTCGTCGACAGGGGACTGGCCGAATCGCGCACGAGGGCCGAGGCCCTCATCCTCGCCGGGCGCGTCACGGTCGCGGGGCTCGAGAGGCCCAAGCCGGGCACGAACGTCGCGAAGGATGCCGAGGTCTCCGTGTCGTCGCCCGAGCATCCGTGGGTCTCGCGCGGCGGCGTCAAGCTCGCCGCCGCGCTCGACGCGTTCGCGCTGTCCCCCGCGGGCCGGGTCTGTCTCGACGTCGGCGCGTCCACGGGCGGCTTCACCGACGTCCTCCTCACGCGGGGAGCGGCGCGCGTCTACGCCGTGGACGTGGGCTTCGGCCAGCTCCATGCACGGCTCCGCACCGATCCTCGCGTCGTGCTGCGCGAGAAGGTCAACGCGCGGCTCCTCTCCCGCGCCGAGATCCCCGAGGCCGTCTCGTTCGTCGTCGGCGACGTGTCGTTCATCTCGCTCACGCTCGTGCTGCCGGCGCTCCTCCCGCTCCTCGATCCGGCGGGCGCGGACCTCGTGCTCCTCGTGAAGCCGCAGTTCGAGTCGCAGCGCGGCGAGGTGGGGAAGGGCGGCATCGTGCGGGACCCGGCCGTCCGGGCGCGTGCCGTCGAGAGGGTACGGTCCTCGGCCGAGGCGCTGGGCCTCGTTTCGAGGGGCGTTCTCGAATCGCCGCTCCCCGGAGCCGACGGGAACGTGGAAAGCCTGTATCACGCGGTTAGACTGGACCCGTGAAGAGGCAGAAGCCGAGGGCGATCACCCGTGTGGGCCTCGTGACGAGGCCTTCGAGCAACGAGGCGCTCGTTCTCTGCAAGAGGCTCGAGCGCATGCTCACGCGGCGCGGCATCGAGGTCCTCCACGACCGTGAGTCCGAGGCGGCGCGCGGGAGCCACGAGGGCGTTCCGCGGGACGCGATCTCGCAGATGGTCGACCTCGTCATCACGCTCGGCGGCGACGGCACGCTCCTCCCGGTCCCCCGGCATCCGGCGCCGGGCCTTCCCGTTTTCGGCCTCCCCATTCGCCCCCCCGGGCTCCCCCC
>CAZXSG010000288.1:0-5835 GCA_964643185.1 uncultured Holophagales bacterium | reverse complement strand
AAGGTAGGAAATGAAGAACCGCAATGGAAAATTATGAGACCGGGAGAGATGCCCCGGCTACGTTTCGTCCCCGGAATCCGGAGGCGTTGTACGGCAGGAGAAGAAGATCTCTGTTTTTCGGTACGGCCTGGAGGGTGGGCATCCTTTCCCTTTTGTCCATCCTGGCGGTTCTCCTGCCGGTCCGGGCAGTCGGGGCCGATCCAGGTTCATCCGAGGAAGAGCCGAAGCGTCCCTTCAAGAGCTACCTGGTTTCCATGGAATACGGATGGCCGGCGCAGTTTCTCTCCAGCCAGAAATACGCGAACTTTCAGGCGGTGACGGCTATCCTGTCGCGGGAGTGGGAGTATCGCTCCCTGCTGATGCCGGAAAAGTGGAACCTGGCCGAATCTTTCCTTATGGAATTTCGCCTCTCCAAAATATGGGGGGAGGATATCCCGTTGATGCTCGACGAGGTTTCCCCGGAGAACCAGGCGAAGGCCGAGAGCGAAGGGAAATGGCCTACAACGGACTGGGATCATTACCAGGTGGCGATTACCCCATTTTATCGCTTGTATTATCCCCTTTCCGGCAAGACCAGGCTGTACGCGGAGGTCGGGGCGGGGTTCTCCTGGCTGAATAAACCGCTGGTGGATAACGGGACGCAGTGGAATTTTTCCATGATGGCGGGCGTGGGCATAGAACGGGAGATTTATAAGATCCCCTGGTATGCGGTTTTGCGGGCGGAACACTTCAGCAACGGAGCCCAGCTGTGGAATAAATTCGGGTTCGACAAAGCCAATATCGGGCTGGAGACGGCCGTGCTGGGGATCGGAGTCCGCTTCCGGTGACCGGAAAAATCGGGGCAATCACTCGGCCGCCTGCCCCTGACCCGGAATCACCGATCGATTTTGGGGAAGAAAGAAAGGGGGGAGAATGGAAGACAGCAACAAAAAAAGGTTGAAGAAGGATACCCCTCCCGCGCGAGGCCTCACGCGCACGATGCTGGCGGTGCTGCTGATCGGAATGCTCATCGCGGGCAACTTCTGGATCCTCCGGCCCTTCCTGCCTTCTCTGCTGTGGGCGACGATGATCGTCGTGGCCACCTGGCCGCTCAAGTCGCGGTTGCAGGCGCGGCTCTGGGGCAAGCGCGGGCTCGCCGTGGGGGCGATGACCTTGGCCCTGCTGCTGGTTTTCGTCGCGCCTTTTTCCCTGGCCGTGGTCACCATCGTGGAGAACGCGGACCTGATCGCCGACTGGGCCAAGTCTTTGAAGACGCTGGCCCTGTCAGCCCCGCCCGACTGGGTGGGGCTGATTCCCCTGGCCGGCCCGAAACTCTCCGCCGCCTGGCAGGAGGTCGCCTCCACGGGACAGGAGGGATGGTTCGGCTACGTGGCGCCTTACGCGGGGAAGCTGGTGCAGTGGTTCGCGGCCCAGGCCGGAAGCGTGGGGATGATGCTGGTCCAGATCCTCCTCACCGTAGTGATCTCCGCGATCCTCTACCCCAAAGGTGAGGCCGCTTCCGAAGGGGTGCGCCGATTTGTCGGTCGACTGGCCGGACCCCAGGGCGAGGAGGCCGTCATCCTTGCCGGCAGGGCGGTCCGGGGCGTGGCCCTCGGGATCGTGGTAACCGCGCTGGCCCAGTCGGTCCTCGGCGGCATCGGCCTGGCGGTGACCGGGGTCCCTGGGGTGGTTGTTCTGAGCGCCGTCATGTTCATACTCTGCGTGGCCCAGGTGGGCGCCGCGGTCGTTCTAGTCCCGGCGGTGATCTGGCTGTACTGGAGCGGACACAATTTCGGGGGAACCGTTCTCCTGATATGGGCCGTCCCGGTTATTTTCCTCGACAACTTCCTGCGGGGTGACCGGGAAGAGAACCTCCGATCGAACCAGGGCTCGATTCTCCAGGCGCTCCTCCTCATGAACGACCGGGTCGTCGTGACCGACCGCACCAAGGGCTCGAACCCCGCGTCCACCGTCGCCAAGGTGAGCGCCGGCGGAGTGACGCCCACGCAGGCCGTGACGACGCTCTACCTCACGACGCTCTCGCGGAACCCCACGGCGCAGGAGCTGGCCGACGGCGTCGCGAAGCTCACGGTGCTGCCCGCGGGTACGGACCGCAGGGCCGCGACCGAGGATCTCCAGTACGTGCTCCTCAACAAGCTCGACTTCATTTTCAACTACTGAACCGCACCCGAGTGAAAACGAGGACCGCCATGAAACCCTCGATCCCGAGCCCCATCCCCACGACCTCTCCGCTCATCGGCCCCGGCTTCTCGCGTCGCGGCTTCCTCGAGCTGGGCGCGACGGGCCTCATGGCCTCGTGGTTCCTGCCCTCGAACAAGGTGTGGGCCGACACCACGAGCGCGAACGTCGTCACGAAGAACACGGCGAAGAACGCGATCTTCGTGTTCCTGCCCGGCGCGCCGAGCCAGACGGACACGTGGGACCTGAAGGAAACGGCCGCGACACCGGCGGACTTCCAGGCCACGAGCTACGGAAACCTGAGGTGGCCGAAGGGGCTGCTGCCCAAGCTGGGTGATCAGCTCGGGGACCTCGCGGTGGTGCGGTCGGTGCAATCGTGGGCGCTCGTCCACGGGCTCGCCCAGAGCTGGTCGCAGATCGCGCGGAACCCTACGGGCGCGCTCGGTAACGTTTCTCCCCATCTCGGCGCCGTGGTCGCCCTTGAGATGGAAGCCCGGCGGGATCCCACGCGAGACGTGCTCCCGAGCTTCGTGGCGCTCAACACAGGGAGCAACATCGTGGGCGCGGGCTATCTGCCTTCGAGGTATGCGCCGTTCTCGGTGCAGCCCAGCACCACGGGCCTGCCGGCGCTTCAGCACCCCGACAACGCGACGCGGTTTGCGGTGCGGTGGAACGATCTCCAGAAAATGGACGCCGCGCTCCGGGCGGGGGAGCCCATCGGCAAGCCGGCCGCGGACATGAAGGGCTTCTACGACCAGGCCAAGGTGCTCATGGACTCGCCCGACGTGAACGCGTACTTCTCGTACACCACCGACGAGAGCGCCCGTTACGGCACCACGGCGTTCGGGAACTCGTGTCTCGTGGCCAAGAAGATGCTCGCGGGGCGGCGGGGAGCCCGGTTCGTTCAGGTGAGTCTCGGCGGCTGGGACATGCACGACAACATCTACAACAAGGCGACCGGGGTCCAGAGCCTCTACACGGCCTGCCCCACGCTGGACAACGCCCTCTCGGCCCTCATCACGGACCTCAAGGCGACTCCAGGGGAGACGGCCGGCAAGACGCTCTTCGACGAGACGATCATCTTCGTGTCCGGCGAGTTCGGGCGCACCGTGGGCGCGCTGAACGGGCAGGGCGGGCGTGACCACTTCCTCAGGCAGAGCGTACTGCTGGGGGGTGGCGGCATCCGCGGCGGTCAGGTCATCGGCTCGACGGACGCGACCGGGGCCCAGCTCCGGGAGAGCGGGTGGAGCGAGAACCGGGATGTTCGGACCGAGGATCTGGCGGCCACGATCTATACGGCGCTCGGGATCGATTGGACCACGAAGCGCATGGACGACCCTCTGGGCCGAGGCTTCGAGTACGTGCCGTACGCAGCGGACGGCGTCTACAAGCCGGTCGACGTGTTGTTTTAGGGCCGCCAATTCTCGATGGGGATTCGGCCCCGCCCAAACGCCTGGGCCAAGTTGTGCTCGCGCGGAAGGAAGAGGAAGTTATCGCTGACGCTGAAGCCTTCAAAGGCATCGATAGTCGGGATGGGTGTACAGGCCAATGGGTCCTCCAACCCATAGCAAAGGTAATCCTGCGCTAGGAAAAATGGAAAACACTGCTCGCTCCTCCGGTTCCGAAAGACTTCGAGGAGGCATGGGGCGCGGAATTTCGAGATCGTTTCGGATGCGCCCTTGAGGACCGGCCACTCGTGCCCTTCTACGTCCACCTTGAGAACGAGGGAAGATAGGCTGGGTGCAAGGTCCTTCACGAGATCGTCGATGCGCACCATTGAACAAGAGATGCGAGCTACCGGGCCACATCGGCTAGCTTCGAGAACATCCAAGCTACTGAGCCAAGAGTGCTCGGCCACAAAGAAGTCAACATCGCCCTTGTCATCGGACGCAGCGAGTTGAGCTACGAAGAAGCGACCGCGTGCGTTTGAACCAAGAAGGTGGCGGGCCTCGGCGGCGGCTGCCGGAATCGGTTCCAAAAGAAGGGCTTCAAACCCCTCCATCACGGGGATCAGGGAGGTTACCCCACAATTTGCTCCCACGTCCAGGAAGAGGGCGTTGGGGCCAGCAGCTCGCAGCAGCGCGAGAGCGCAGGCGCGGACCGAGTGATCCGAAAGAGAGAATCCGATTGCCAACTGCTGGCGAAGTACGAATGGAAGGTCCGGAGACAGCCTCGCCCTCTTCCCCGTGGGCAGTAGCAAGGTCGAGGGGTCGCGCGGAAAGGTGACCGGCAGAAGTCGATGGCCCACTAGATACTTTCTGAGGGTCCAAGGCAGTGTTTCGAGAACGCCGAGAAGCGCGGTGTGATCAAAGCGAGCCACAGCCTTAGCGGACGCGCGAAGGCCTGCGCGTGCCACGAAACCTGCGGCCCTCCTGAGCGTCGGAGATGCGGGCATCCGAGCATCATCCCATACGTGGTTCCTGCCGGCCCTCGGCGCCCTCATTCGCCGATGAATAAAGAGAATCCCCTTGGGCGGGGGCTTCGCGTTCGTCCGGCGCGCGGCAACGGGTGGCCCGGCTCCCCACGTGGCGTGGCATCATCCAAGCCCGGATGGCAGTTTTTGCGTGCAAACCCACGGTAACGCCTGGGCGGTGGGGCAGGGGTCCCCGGATGGTGCGGAAGGCCTCTTGATTGGTAGGCTGAAGAGATTCCTGGGAGAGTTCTGGTTTCTCCTCGGAAAGGACCGTTCCGGGTTGATTCGAGTCCTCATGTTGATCGCGCTTTCCGCCTTCCTCGATTTTCTTGGCGTTGCTCTCGTCGGACCGCTCCTGCTCTTGGTCTCAGGCCCATCGGGATCAATGCCCCTCGAGCTTCGCGCCTCGGGCAGTGGCCTCGCCTTGATCGGGGCTGTGATGGTGGTCGTGGTGTGCCTCCGAGGCCTCGCCGGGTACCGGGTCCAGAAGGAAATCAGCGCGTTCAGCGATCACCACCGCGCAGATCTTATGAATCGTCTCCTCGTCGCATACCTCCGCAAACCGCTCCAGTTCCACGTGAGTCGAGGTGGTACGGCTCTCTTGAACGTTGTCTTGTGGCACACGGCGATATTCAGCGTCTGGACGCTCTCCTCCGCTCTCAAGGCCATCACCGATGGCGTCGTCCTAGTGGCGTTGGCCGTGCTTCTTGCGCGTACCAACCCTGCCGCAGTTGCCATCCTTGCTGGCCTTCTCGGCGTTACTTTTTGGCTCGTCCATACAGTGGTGCGACCGCGGTTGACCGCGGCGAACGCCGAATCAGCGGCACAGAACGCCGTCGTAATGGCAAGTGTCACGCAAAGCCTGAGCGGAATCCGGGAAATTCGCGTGCTGGGCCGCGAAGTGTATTTTGAGGGCCGGCTTGAGATTGCGGCAGGTAGGCTTGCTGACGCGAACGCTCGGACAGCTGCGCTGGGCGTGGTACCCCGCTTCGCTGTAGAGGCCGCCCTGGTCCTCTTCCTCATCGCCGTTGTGGTTGCGGTGATGGGTTCTGGCGTGGGCACGGCGGGTCTTACGGCTACGCTTGGCGTCTTCGGAGCCGCCGCGGTGAGGCTCATCCCGGCAAGCACATCGCTCCTCGCATCCTTGAACTCCTTCCGCGCGTCACGGCCCTTCCTCGCGCAGCCCGCCGGAGAGAACCGGGCGGCCGAGAGCCCGACGTTGCGGCCACTCGAAGGGCCCGCCC
>CAZXSG010000287.1:0-5840 GCA_964643185.1 uncultured Holophagales bacterium | reverse complement strand
ACCGCCCCGAGGCCGAGCCACTTCCGGCCCGGTGGCCGCGGCCCGAGCCCTGCGCGCGGTCCGCGCCAGGGCAACGAGGCCCAGGCCGCGCGCCGCGACCAGACGCCCTCGGGCGGCAACGGTCCCGACCGCAGGTCGTAAAGACTCCGGTTCGTTCTTTCCGGCGCCCCGAGGCTCGTCCTCGGGGCGTTTTCTTTTTCAGAGGCGGCTCCGGGTCTAAGATCGCGCCTTCCCATCATGATGAGCCGCTCGCTCCGCCGGCGCTTCGCATTGATCCTGTCTTCGCTGATGGGCGTGCTGCTCGTGCTCGTGGTGGGCGTCCTCCTCACGTACCGGGCCAAGGACCAGCGGAAGATGCTGGTCAATTACGCCGACAGCTTCTCCTCGGTCACGGTCACGAAGCTCTGCGACTCGTGGCGCCTGTACTACAAGTCGGGCAGCTACAAGTGGCGCGAGATCGTGCGCGAGGTCATGAAGAAGAACGAGGATCTGCGCCGGATCCTCATCCTCTCGGTCTCGGGCGAGGTGCTGTTCGATTCCTTCGAGAGTGCCGAGTACACGCTCCTCGAGAACCGCCCGAAGCGGCGCCTCGCGGATCCGGCCCTCGTCACCCTCGCCGCGAGCCCCGACGCCTGGAAGCGGTACGACACGTCGGAGGGGCTGGGCGAGATCCTGCTCGTCGGCGCGCCCTACTTCGAGGAGTGGGGCCGGCACCCCTACTCCGTTCTCTATGTGTACACGTACGACAAGATGTACGCCCGCCTCTGGGAGGACATGAAGCCCACCCTCGGCCTCATGGCGCTCTCCCTCGGCATCGTGTTCGCGGTCTCCATCTGGCTCGCGGGCCGCGTCGCCCGGCCGATCCTGACCCTCACCGACGAAGTCCGTGGTTTCTCCGCAGGCAAGGAGCTGAAGGCCATCGACGTCCGCACGGGGGACGAGATCGAGGAGCTGGCCGAGACGTTCAACCGCATGGCCGAGCGCATCCGGACGCAGGTCGACAAGCTCGAGAAGGCGAACCAGGAGCTGGCGACGCTCGACCGCATGAAGACCGACCTCCTGGCGAACGTCTCGCACGAGCTGCGCACGCCGCTCGCCGCGATCCGCGGCTACGTGGAGTTCATCCAGGAGGGCCAGCTCGGGCCCATCACCGAGGCACAGCGGAAGGGCCTCGACGTCTGCCTCCGGAACTCCGAGCGGCTCACCAAGACGATCAACATGCTGCTCGACTTCTCGCGCATGGAGCTCGGGCGGGTGTCGATCCGCCCCGCGCCGTTCCAGATCGGGCGGCTCATCGCGCAGCTCGTCGCGGGCATCGAGAGCGAGGCGCGTAAACGCAAGATCGCGCTCCGCATGAAGATCGAGGGCGAGCTGAAACCCGTCGACGGCGACCGCGACCGCCTCACGCAGGTGCTCGAGAACCTCGTCACGAACGCGCTCAAGTTCACGCCCGAAGGGGGCGAGATCGAGGTCGCCGCCCGGCCCATCGACGCCGGCCGGCGCATCGAGATCACCGTCTCGGACACGGGCATCGGCATCCCTGAAGAAGAGCGCGCCCGGATCTTCGACAAGTTCTACCAGTCGGACGCGACGGCCACGCGGAAGTTCGGCGGCATCGGCCTCGGGCTCGCGATCGTGAAGTCGATCCTGGACGCGCACAACGCCCCCATCACCGTGGAGGCGCGCCCCGGGAGCCCGAACGGAACGCTCTTCCGTTTCTCCCTGGCGACCGTCGAGGCCCGCACCGAGAGCGGCGTCTTCTTCGGGCTCCTGCCCCTCGAGGGTGCCCAGGCCGAGGTCCTCGCGATCGACGACGACGCGGACTTCCTCTCGATCATCCGCGAGACGCTCGGCAAGCAGGGCTTCACCGTGCGCACGGCGTCCTCCGCGGCTGAGGGTCTCCAGGCCGCCCGCGAGAGGCCGCCGCGCCTCATCCTCCTCGACATCAAGCTGCCCGACCGCGACGGCCTGGACCTCCTGCACGCGCTCAAGGACGGCCCCGAGACGAAGGACATCCCGATCCTCGTGGTGTCGGTGGTGGACGAGAAGCTCGAGGGGCTGCGTCTGGGTGCGGTGGAGTACCTCGTGAAACCCATCGATCGCGGGCGCCTCGTGGAGGCCGCGACGCGCGCTCTCGGGCGCAACCCGACGTCTTCCGGCCGCACGGGCGGAGAGCCCGCGCCGCGCGTCCTCGTGGTGGACGACGACGACGAGGTGCGCTCCCTCATCGAGCGGTCGCTCCGCGTGAGCGGCTTCTCCGTGGAGGGCGCCGGCTCCGGCAAGGCGGCTCTCGAGAAGGTGAGGAACGACGCGATGGACCTCATCCTCCTGGATCTGAAGCTGCCGGACATGACCGGCATGGACGTGCTCCGGGCGCTCAAGAGCGATCCGCGCACGGAGAAGCTGCCGATCGTGGTGCTGTCGGGCTATGGTGGCGCCGAGGAGCGGCAGGAAGCAGAAAGACTCGGTGTCGGCGCCTTCCTCGCGAAGCCCGTCGACATGTCGCGCGTTCTTGAGAGAATCAAGGGACTCGTCGAAGAGTCGGGCACCGCCGCCCGGGGCGCGGGGAAGGATTGATCGAATGGGAGACGAGAAGAAGAGCGTCCTTCTGGTGGACGACGAGGAAGATGTCGTCGTTCTCTTGCAGCTCGTCTTCGAGACGAACAATTTTCGAACACGGACCGCCGGAAACGGGAAGGTTGCCGTGGCGATGGCCTACGAGGATCCGCCGGACGCGATCATCCTCGACGTGATGATGCCGGAGATGGACGGCTGGCAGGTGCTCAAGATCCTGAAGGGCGACGAGCGCACGCGGCACATCCCGGTGGTCATGCTGTCGGCCCGCGCCGAAAGGCGCGACAAGATGATCGGCCTCCAGGAAGGCGCCGAGGCCTACATCGCCAAGCCCTTCTCCCCGGCCGAGGTCGTGCGTGAGGTTCAGAACCTCCTCGCGCGGAGCTGACCCGAAAGCGCGATGGCCGATCTCGACGATTCCGCGAACCTGAGAGCCGAATGGCTCCAGTTCCGAGCCCAGCTGTTCGACCGGGATGCCGGTCTGCCCACGCTGCCCACGATCGTCGACGACCTGAGAAGGAGCCTCGAGGACGCGGGAGCGATCGGTCTCCTCTCGTTCATGCTCAACGCGGAGCGGCAGGTCGAGGAGATCTGGGGCTGGCAGGCCTACGACCGGCTCATCGCCGACTTCGTGAAGGAGCTCCGGCAGCTCGCCGCCGACGCGAAGATCCCCATCGAGACGATCTGCATCCCGGCCGTGCGGAGCGACGAGATCCTCGCGTTCGTGCCCATCAACGACGGCGGGGCCCCGCCCGACGAGCAGCTTCGCGCGCTCGCCGTGCGCTGCGAGGACTTCGTGAGGAGCTTCCTCGTGAAGCGGCTCACCACGATCGACCGCTACTGCTCACACGTGGGACAGTCGCTCATCCTCTTCGATCCCAAGGTTCGCGTGGAGCGCGTGGTGTACCGGGGCCTCCGGGAGGCCCGCGGCGAGATCTACAAGCGCACGGCCACGGCCGAGGAACACGGCGCCGAGGCCCTTCGCGGCATGCTCGCGCGGCGGGACGTCATCTCGGTCTTCCAGCCCATCTGCGACATCGTCGAAAACCGGGTCGCGGCCGTCGAGGCGCTCTCGCGCGGCGCGCCGGGCAGCGGCTTCGAGGACGCCGAGTCGCTCTTCTCTCTCGCCGAGAGGGTGCATCTCGTGCAGGCGCTCGAGCGCCTCTGCCGCACGCGCTCCCTGGAGGAGGCCGGCCGGGCCGGCTGGTCGAAGATGGTCTTCGTGAACATGTCGCCGGCCGCCGCGTCGGACCCGGACTTCCTCGAGGGGACGATGCTGCGGGACGTCCTCGCGAACAAGCTGGATCCGAAGAACATCGTCATCGAGATCACCGAGCGCACCTACGCGCAGCATCAGGAGCTCTTCGCCCGCGTCATCAAGGAGCTCCGCTACGAGGGTTTTCGCGTCGCGGTGGACGACCTCGGCTCGGGCTACTCCAACCTCTCCTCGCTCGCCGAGATCAAGCCCGAGTTCCTGAAGTTCGACCACCTGTTCACGAAGGACATCCAGCGGAACCGGATCAAGCAGGACCTCCTGGGCGCGATCCTGTCGTTCGCCGAGCGGATGGGCACGCAGGTGATCGCGGAAGGCATCGAGACCGAGGAGGAGCTCTCCGCGCTCCGGCGTCTCGGAGTGCCGCTGGGCCAGGGATACTTCCTGGGCCGGCCGACCCCGATCGATAAAGTCGTTAGGTAGTTGGGGGCACCATGGCCGGTGCCCCCAAACCCCCTCCGAGCCAATCACTGATTTTTCCGGGGCTCCAGGTTTTTGGGGGCACCATGGCCGGTGCCCCCAAACCCCCTCCGAGCCAATCACTGATTTTTCCGGGGTGCCAGGCGACTCAACGCGCGATCTCGATCTCCTGGGCGAACAGATAGCCGTCGTTGCGCGGCACGTAGGCGAGATCCGCCGTGAACGCGTAGACGTCCTCGTCCATCACGAGGGGAACGAGGGAGCGGAGCGCCGTCGCGCGGGCCATGAGCTCCTGCAGGGCCAGCCGCCGCGTTTCCCCGTCCGAGATCTCAGCCGCGTGCTCGATCGCGCGGTCCAGCTCCGGATCCGAGAAGCCCGTGTCGTTCAGCTGGCCGTAGCGCCGCACCTCGTCCTTCGTATGCACCGCCTGCTCGAAGAGGAGCGACGCGTCCCCCGTGGGGCAGCCGAACCGGGACAGCTGGAAGCGGGCATTCTGGCGCTGCGCGTAGAAATCGGGATCGGAGAGCACGAGGAGAGTCACCCGGATGCCGGCCCGGCCGAGCATCGCGACGACCCCCTCCCCGGCGTCGCGGAGCGACCTCCTGCAGTGCAGCGTGACGTCGAAGCCCGCGGCCAGGCCGGCCTCGGCGAGGAGCGCCCGCGCCCGCGCGAGGTCGTGTCGCGGGGGCGGCAGCGAAGGATTGAAGCCGAACACGAACGGCGGCACGAGCTGGGGCGCGGGCACCGCGTTGCCCGACAGCTGGGCCACGAGGGCGTGGCGGTCGATCGCGAGGCTCACGGCCTCGCGCACGCGGGGATCCCGGAACGGATTCTCGCGATCGGGCACGAACGGCGTGCGGACCCGCGCGACGTCCATCGCGAGGAGCCGCACGAAAAGGCTCGTCTGCCGCGCGAGACGGAGGCCGGGGTTCGCCGACACCGCCTTCTCTGCGGCGCGGGTGTTGGCCGACACGAAGCCGCTCGTCCCCGACTGGAGGTCCGAGAGGGCGTCGCCCGGCGCCCGCGAGAGCCGGAACCGCACTTCGGCGACCGGCGCTTTCTCCCCCCAGTAGGCCTCGTTGCGCACGAGAACGGCCTCGCTCCCCGGCATGAAGGACTGGACCCTGTAGGGTCCCGTGCCGTTGGCGACGGCCGAGAGATCGACGGCGCCCCGCGGAACGATGAGCACGAAGCGGAGGTTGTTGAGGAGCGTCGACGTGGGGCGATGCGTCTTCACCACCACGGTGCCCTCGGCCGCTCCGGGCGTGACGCTCTCGATGTTCGAGACGTAGTCCGACATCCCGAGCTTCCGGTCCCTCAGCCTTTCGATCGAGTACACGACATCTGAAGGCGTGAGGGGCTGGCCCGAGTGGAAGAACACGTTCTGGCGGAGCTGGAACACCCAGGTCAGCGGATCGGGGCTGCTCCAGGTGGTCGCGACGAGCGGCTCGAGCGCGAGGTTCCGATCGGTCCCCGCGAGGGGCTCGTACACGTGGGAGGCCAAAGAGAACGCGCTCGCCCAGTTGCGCAGATGGGGGTCGAGACTGTCGATCTCCCAGGGAACCGAGAGCGT
>CAZXSG010000286.1:5469-5846 GCA_964643185.1 uncultured Holophagales bacterium | reverse complement strand
CTCCTAGGCGTGTCGGACGGACGGCTCGCGCCCGGCAGCCGGCTCCCCACCGTGAGGCAACTCGCCGTGGACCTCTCGGTCAACCTCAACACGGTGGCGAAGGCCTACCGCGAGATGGAGATCCGGGGAATCGTGGAGACCCAGCAGGGCACGGGGACGTTCGTCGCCGCGACCCGGCCGCGCGAGGCCCGGGGCGGTGCCGAGCGGCGCCGTCAGCTCGATCAGCTCGTGGACCAGGTGCTCTCCCAGGCGGCATCGAAGGGTTTTTCCGTTCAGGAAGTCGCCGACGCTCTGTCGGAGCGAAATTTGATCAGCCCTCCGGGCCGGGAAACGCCTCCGGCCCGCCGATTTTCTTAGAAAGGAGGGGTCGCAATGGG
>CAZXSG010000286.1:0-5459 GCA_964643185.1 uncultured Holophagales bacterium | reverse complement strand
TCTTCGTTCCCGCGATCAAGAAGGCGCTCGGGGAGAGGGCCGAGCGGTCCGAAAGGGGATCCGGCTCGTCCTACGCTCGCACCGCCCTCGACAAACGCCGTGCCGCAGCCGATAGCGACCTGAGCGTTCGCCGCCACGTCAACGAGGTCAGCCTCACCGTCTTCTTCGTATGTCTCGCCCTCGGGCTGGCCGTCGGAATTCCGACGCAGCAGCCGTTCGTCGCGCTGGGAGGCACCGCGGTGGGTCTGTACCTCCTCTTCGCGATCAAGGTCGCGCGACAGTGGGAGAAGGCCGTCGTGCTGCGCCTCGGCAAGCTCTCGGGTGTGAAGGGCCCCGGCTTCTTCCTGATCATCCCGATCTTCGACGAGGTCTCTCAGATCGTGGATCACCGCGTGCGGGTGTCCGACGTCTCGGCCGAGACGGCTCTCACGCGGGACACCGTGCCCGTCTACGTGGACGCCATCGTGTTCTGGACGGTCTGGGACGCGCAGAAGGCCGTGCTCGAGGTGGAGGACTATCGCGAGGCGATCTCTCTGTCGGCGCAGACGGCCCTTCGCGAGAGCATCGGCCGGCACATGCTCGCCGAGATGATCACCGAGCGCGAGACGCTGGGGAAGCAGCTCCAGCAAATCCTCGACGAGAAGACGAACCCCTGGGGCATCACGGTGAGCTCGGTGGAGATCAAGGAGGTCAAGCTGCCGCCCGAGCTCGAGGACGCCATGAGCCGCCAGGCCCAGGCCGAGCGCGAGCGCCAGGCCCGCATCATCCTCGGCACGGCCGAGACGGAGATCGCCATGAAGTTCGTCGAAGCGGGGGAGGCCTATCGCGACAGGCCGCTCGCGCTCCACCTTCGCGCGATGAACATGCTCTACGAGGCCATCAAGGAGAAGGGCTCCATGGTCATCGTGCCGTCGAGCGCCGTGGAAACGATGGGGCTCGGAGGTCTCTCCGGCCTCACGGCGCTGTCGGGTGGACCGCCGAAGCCGGAGTGAATCTAGAATGCGGATCCGGGGCGCGATGCCGGGCGCGCGTGCGCAAGGCGTCGCGCCTCTTCTCGTATGAAAGGTGATCTCCAGATGACCCGTACCTCTTCTTCTTCAGCCCTCCAGGCCCGGAAACGCCTCCGGCGCGCTGAATTCTCTGCTCTCGCGCTCGCCGCGCTCCTCGCAGGATCGGCTTCGGCCGGAATGACGGAGCCTCCCGCCTCCAAGACCACCGAAGCGCCGAAGAGCGCCGAAGGCCTCCAGGACCTCGTGAAATGGAAGACCCTCGACGAGGCCGAGGCCGAGGCGAAGAAGACCGGCAAGCCGCTCCTCATGTTCTTCACGGCCGACTGGTGCGAGCCCTGCCAGAAGATGGGCGCGCAGGTCTTCACCGACAAGGATCTCGCCGGCGTGATCAACGGCCAGTACGTCCCGGTCGCCATCGTGGACCAGATCAAGGAGATGGGGATGAACCCCGATCTCGTGACGGAGCTGTACCAGCGCTTCAAGCTTTCGGCATTTCCTACCTTCGTGGTGACGCGCCCGGGCTACGAAGGCGCCGTGCGCTACCGCGGCTTCGGCACGAAGGAGAAGGCCGGCACGTTCCTCCGCGGCGGACGCAAGCAGCTCGAAGAGAACGAAAAGAGCGAAAAGGAAGGCAAGAAGGCCCCCAAGACCAAGGCGTGAGCCGCCTGCCGGGCGCGACTGTCGATCCATCCGCAATCTGAGCGGCGGCGGCAGGGTCCGGCTCGCGCCGGCAGGAACTTGTAAGTCGTTGCGCTGAAATCACTTGCGCATCCGTTCCCGGGTGCGCGACGACTCCTGGCACGAAACGTGGATTGACCACGTGGGGTGCACGTGGATGTCTCAACGTAGCGTGGAAATCATCATCGGGCGGCTCATGACGGACGAGGACTTTCGCCGGTCGTTCGGCCGCGACCGGGCCGCCACCCTCGACGCTCTGGTCGCCTCGGGCACGGAGCTGACGCGTTTCGAGATCGCCAGCCTGCTCGCGATCGACCCGGTCTGCTGCGCGCGCTTCGCCGGCGACCTCCCGGACCGTCTCCAGAAAGCCAGCCTCGCGGGTTCTCCCGACCTCGACGCCGATCCCGAAAGGAGCGCCTCTTGAACGATCTTCGCTCTCCGGGCCTCGCAGCCGTGGGCGCCCTCGGCGCCGTGCTCGCCTCCGTTCTCGTTCTCTCGGGCTGTGGCGAGGCCAACGCCTCGGCGCAGAAGCTGCCCATCCCCGAGCCGATCCGCGTGACCTCGCTCCCCGCCGTCTCGAAGATCATCGCCAGCCGCCTCGAGGTGACGGGCTCCCTCGTCGCCGACGAGAGCGCCGAGATCGCCGCCGAGCGGGACGGCCGCGTGGCCGACGTCCTCGTCGAGCGCGGCTCCTACGTGAACAAGGGCGAGGTCCTCGCCCGCATCGACACCGCCGAGGCCAAGGCCCAGCTCGACGAGGCCAAGGCCTCGCTCGCGTGGGCCGAGTCGGAGTCTTCCCGCTACGCCGAGCTGCGCGACAAGCAGGTCGTCGCCAGGGCCGAGCGCGAGCGCAAGGGCATCGACCTCGACCTCGCCAGGGCCCGGCTCACGCTCGCCCAGAAGGCGTTCGACGACTGTGTCATCCGCGCGCCGTTCTCGGGCCTCGTGGCCGAGAAGCGCGTCAGCGCCGGCGCGTTCGTGCGCCGCGGCGCGCCGGTCGCGCTCCTCATGAAGATCGATCCGCTGCGTGCCGAGCTGTCGGTCGCCGAGTCGGCCATTCCCGCCGTGAAGCTCGGACAGAGCGTCTCCTTCACCGTACAGTCGTTCCCGGGCAAGGTCTTCGAAGGGCGCGTCGCGCACATCGGACCCTCTGTGGACGCCCGCGCGCGTTCCCTCGTCGTCGAGGCGCTGGTGCCGAATCCCGGCCGGCTGCTCAAGCCCGGCCTCTTCGTCACCGCCGGCATCGAGCTGCCCACGACCACACCCGCGATCTTCGCGCCGCGCTCGTCCGTCGTCACGCAGTCGGGCGTGTCGCGCGTTTTCGTGCTCGGTGCCGAGCGCGTCGAGGAGCGCGTCGTCTCGCTGGGCCGCGAGGCGGGCGATCTCGTCGAGCTGCGCACCGGTGTCGCGGCGGGCGAAAAGCTCGTCCTCAGCCCCACCGCGCGACTGACCGACGGCCTCCTCATCGCGCGCTGACGCGCGCGGCACAGCAGGACAGGAACAGTACTCATGCAAGGACTCGCCCGCATCTGTGTGCGGAGGCCGGTGTTCGCCTCCGTCATCATCCTGACGCTCGTCGTCGTGGGCTGGGCCGGCTACAAGCGGCTCGGCACCGACAGGTATCCCAAGATCGACTTCCCTTCCGTGGGCGTCATCACGCGGCTCGACGGCGCGGCGCCCGAAGAGGTGGAGACCGAGATCACCGACAAGATCGAAGAGGCCGTCAACACGATCTCCGGCATCGACGACCTCATCTCGACGTCGGCCGAGGGCATCTCGCAGGTCATCGTCTCGTTCAACCTCGAGAAGGACGGCGACGTCGCCGCGCAGGAAGTCCGCGACCGCGTGAACCGCGTGCTCTCCGAGCTGCCCAAGGGCATCGACCCGCCGATCGTCGAGAAGTTCGACCCCGACGCGACGCCGGTCCTCTCCGTGGCGCTCTCGGGCAACCGCGAGCTCCGCGAGACGACGGAATACGCCGACAAGATCCTGAAGCGCCAGATCGAATCGATCAGCGGCGTCGGACAGGTCGTGATCCTGGGCGGCCAGGCCCGCCGCATCAACGTGAACCTCGTGTCGTCCCGCCTCCGCGCGTACGGGTTGACCGTCCTCGACGTCAAGAACGCGCTCCTCACGCAGAACGTGAAGATCCCGGGCGGCACCGTGAAGAGCGGCAGCACCGAGTCCACGATCCGCGTCTACGGCCGCGTGGCGAAGGTCCCCGAGCTGAACGACATCGTCGTGACGTACCGCGATGGGCTGCCCATACGGATCGGCGACGTGGCCGAGGTGGAAGACGGCGTGGCCGAATCGAAGACGGCCGCCTCGCGCGACGGCGAGGCCACCGTGATGCTCCAGGTGCGCAAGCAGTCCGGCCAGAACACGCTGGCCGTCATCGAGAGCGTCAAGGAGAGGCTCCACGACATCGCGCCGCAGCTGCCCGCGGGCTATTCCATCGAGATCGTGCGCGACCAGGGCTCGTTCATCCGCGAGGCCGTGGACACGGTCACCGAGCACCTCGTCCTGGGCGGCTTCCTCGCCGCGCTCGTGGTGCTCCTGTTCCTCGGCAACTGGCGTTCCACGCTCATCGCGGGCATCGCGATTCCGGCGTCGATCATCTCGACGTACGGCCTCATGTACGCCATGGGCTTCACGCTCAACGTGCTCACGCTCCTCGCGCTGACCCTGGCTGTGGGAATCGTCATCGACGACGCCATCGTCGTCCTCGAGAACATCTTCCGGTTCATCGAGGAGAAGGGCCTCCCGCCGTTCCAGGCCGCCATCGAGGGCACCAAGGAGATCGGGCTCGCCGTCATGGCGACGACGTTCTCCCTCGTGGCCGTGTTCCTGCCCGTCGCGTTCATGGGCGGCATCGTGGGCCGGTTCATGAATTCGTTCGGTCTCACCATGGCGTTCGCGATCCTCGTGTCGCTGCTCGTCGCCTTCACGCTCACTCCGATGCTGTCGGCGCGGCTCCTGAAGCGCACGAAGACGAAGTTCACGAAGGAAGGCCACGAGCACGGCGTCTCGCGCGACCGGGGTCTGTACCCGCTCGTCGAGCGCGCCTACATGGCGATGCTGCACTGGTCGCTTGCGCACCGGCTGGTGGTCGTGGGGATCACGGGGCTCGTGCTCCTCTCCACGATCCCGCTCTTCATGAAGGTCAACAAGAACTTCCTGCCCACGGACGACGAGGCCCAGTTCGAGCTGAACTTCCGCGCGCCCGAAGGCACGACACTCGAGGCCACCCAGCTCGTCGGCAACCGCATCGCGCGGGACGTGCGTGCCCTGGACGGCGTGACCTCCACGGTCCTCACGGTCGGAGGCGACTCCAAGCGCACCCCCAACTACGGCTCCCTCTACGTGAAGCTCGTGGACGCGAGGAAGCGCAAGGAGCCGCAGTCGAAGGTGATGGACCGCGTCCGCAAGGAGGTCCTCACGAAGTACGAGGGCGAGAAGCTGCGCGCGGACGTCTCCATGGTCAACGCGTTCCAGAGCGGCGCCAAGGAGGCCGAGATCCTGTTCGTCGTGAACGGACCCGATCTCGCCAAGCTCTCCGAGATCTCGAGCCGGCTCATCACGAAGCTCGCGTCGATTCCCGGCACCGTGGACGTCGACTCCTCGCTCATCTACGGCAAGCCCGAGTTCGGCGTGCGCGTCGACCGCGACAAGGCCTCGGAGCTGGGTGTCAGCGTCGCGGCCGTGGCCGACACGCTCCGCATCTTCGTGGGCGGCGAGGACTCGGGCCGGGATACCCCGGCGAACCTCGAT
>CAZXSG010000285.1:0-5858 GCA_964643185.1 uncultured Holophagales bacterium | reverse complement strand
GGGGGGCCGGGCCGGGGAGCTTCTTCTTGGGTGCGGGCCCCTCGGCGATGCCGCCGATCGCGAACGTCTCCTCACCCGGGAGACCGAGGCTCTGTGCGTCCTGGCCCGCCTCGAACTGCAACGGCAGCACGCCCATGCCGACGAGGTTCGAGCGGTGGATGCGCTCGAAGCTCTTGGCGATGACACAGCGGACGCCGAGGAGCATGGTGCCCTTGGCGGCCCAGTCGCGGCTCGAGCCGGTGCCGTACTCGGCGCCCGCGAGGACGACGAGCGGGGTCTTCTCGGCCACGTAGCGCATGGCCGCGTCGTAGATCGAGAGCTGCTCGCCCGAGCCGAAGTGCACGGTCACGCCGCCCTCGCTGCCGGGCAGGAGGAGGTTCTTGAGGCGGATGTTCGCGAACGTGCCGCGCATCATCCCCTCGTGGTTGCCGCGGCGGGCGCCGTAGCTGTTGAAGTCCTTGGGCTCGACGCCGTGCTCCGTGAGGTACTTGGCAGCGGGTGAGGATTTGGCGATGTTGCCCGCGGGCGAGATGTGGTCGGTCGTGATGCTGTCGCCCAGCACGGCGAGACAGCGCGCGCCGACGATGTCGGTCACGGGCGCGGGCGCCTTCGTGAGACCGTCGAAGAACGGAGGCCGCCGCACGTACGTGCTCGCCTCGTTCCACTCGAACGTCTTGCCCGTCGAGGTCTGGATCTTCTGCCAGTTCTCGTCGCCGTCGAACGCCTCGTCGTAGGCCTTCTTGAACTGTGCGGGCGACAGCGCCGTACGCACGGCCTCGGCGACCTCGGCTGCTGAAGGCCAGATCTCCTTGAGGTAGACGGGTGCGCCGGAGCGGTCCACGCCGACGGGCTCTGTGGCGAGGTCGGTGCTCACCTCGCCCGCGAGCGCGTAGGCCACGACGAGCGGCGGGGAGGCCAGGTAGTTCATGCGCACCTGCGGGTGCACGCGACCCTCGAAGTTGCGGTTCCCCGAGATGACGGCCGCGACGGAGAGGTTCCCCTTGGGGATGGCGGCCCCGATGTCGTCGTCCAGGGGGCCGCTGTTGCCGATGCAGGTGGTGCAGCCGTAGCCCACCACGTGGAAGCCGAGCGCTTCGAGGTAGGGGAGGAGGCCGGCTTCCTTCAGATAGTCCGTGACGACCTTGGAGCCCGGCGCCAGCGACGTCTTCACCCAGGGCGGCGTCACCAGACCGCGTTCGACGGCCTTCTTCGCGAGGAGTCCGGCGGCCATGAGCACGCTCGGGTTCGAGGTGTTCGTGCAGGACGTGATGGCCGCGATCACGACGGCGCCGTGCCCGAGCTCGTAGCTCTCGCGCTTGCCGCTGACCGTCACGGTCGCCGCGAGCATGCCGTCGGTGACGGTCGTCGGGTCCTTGGCGAGGAAGGCCGGGACCTCCCTGTGGTAGTTGGCCTTCATGTCGGTGAGGGAGACGCGGTCCTGCGGACGGCGCGGGCCCGCGAGGCTCGGCACGATGGACGCGAGGTCCAGCTCGAGCGTGTCGGCGTAGACGGGGTCGGCGCTGTCGGCCGTGCGGAAGAGCCCCTGCGCCTTGCAGTAGGCCTCGGCGAGCGCGACGGTCTCGGCAGGGCGGTTCGTGAAGCGCAGGTAGTTGAGCGTCTCCTCGTCGACGGGAAAGAAGCCCATGGTCGCGCCGTACTCGGGCGCCATGTTGGCGATGGTGGCGCGGTCGGGCAGTGCCAGGGAGTCGAGGCCGTCGCCGTAGAACTCCACGAACTTTCCGACGACGCCCTTCTTGCGGAGGATCTGCGTCACGGTGAGGACGAGGTCGGTCGCGGTCGCACCGGCGGGCAGCTTGCCCGTGAGCCTGAAGCCCACGACGTCGGGAATGAGCATCGACTGGGGCTGGCCGAGGAGCGCGGCCTCGGCCTCGATGCCGCCCACGCCCCAGCCCATCACGCCGAGGCCGTTGATCATGGTGGTGTGGCTGTCGGTGCCCACGAGGGAGTCGGGATAGGCAAAGCCCGTCTCGTCGTTCGCGAAGACGACGCTCGCGAGGTACTCGAGGTTCACCTGGTGGCAGATGCCGGTGTCGGGCGGCACCACACGGAAGCGGCGGAAGGCGCCCTGGCCCCAGCGCAGGAACTCGTAGCGCTCCTGGTTCCGCTCGAACTCGAGGTCGGCGTTCGCCTTGGTGGCGGCGGTGCTGCCGAAGGAGTCGACCATGACGGAGTGGTCGATCACGAGGTCGGCGGGGGCGAGCGGGTTGATCTTGTCCGGGTCGCCGCCGAGCGCCGTGACGGCCTCGCGCATCGCGGCGAGGTCGACCACGGCGGGGACGCCGGTGAAGTCCTGCATGAGGACGCGGGCGGGGGAGAACGCTATCTCCTGCTCGTGGCCGCTCTTCGGGTCATGGGCGAGGAACGCCTCGATGTCGTCCTTCGTGACGACGCGGCCGTCTTCCTTGCGGAGGAGGTTCTCGAGGAGGATCTTGAGGGAGTAGGGGAGCCGGGCCGCGCGGGGATCCTGCGCGGCGAGCCTGGCCAGGTTGTGAAACTTCCACGCCTTGCCGGAAACGGTCAGGGAGTCGAGGGTCCCGAAGCTGTTCGACATTCATCCTCCGCGAGCTTGGAAAGCGCCTGGGCGCGCTGCGCGAGCGGATTCTAGAGGATGGGCGGGTGCGTCCCGGGCTACGAGGAGGATTCCAGACTCGAGACTCGCTGCTCGAGCGCACGGATCTTCGATTCGTGCTGATTGAGCCGGGCGGCGTCGGCTTGGTGGCTCTTGAGGTGCTCGATGAGGACGACGAGGTCGCCGTGAACGGTGATCAGCTCGGTGCCCAGCCGTAGATCCATGCTGACGATGTCGGAGCGAAGGCCCTTGTCGCTCTCCTCCGCGGTTTCCATACGGTCCTCGAGCCGAGCCAATCTCTCGACTGCGTCGTCGAGCCGCGAGTTCGTCTGGTCGAGGCGCGCGTTGACCTGATCCAGACGTGAGTTGGTCTGGTCGATGCGGCCGCCCAGGTTCTGGCCTAGGTCCTTGATGGACTGCCAGATCCCGCGAAGAACTTCGATGTGCTCGGAGCTTTCGGACTCGCTCATGGTTCGATCCTAGTTGTCGAAGCCGCCCATGCCGCCGGAACCCGAGCCTTCGCCGCTCGCGACCACGTCGCCCGCGAGCACGAGGATTTCCGAGCGGGTCCGGCAGCCGTCACAGCGGTACTCGAACATCGGCATGGCAAACCCTCCGCGTCGATTCTAGTGGATCGATCAGCGCTGGCTTCGCAGGATCGCCGTCGCGATGAGGAGCCAGAGCCCGCCGAAGGCGAAAGCCGCCCACGAGAAGTGATTCCCTTCATTCACCGTGACCGGGCCCGGCTCGGAACCCGTGAGGAACTCGTGGAGAGCCTCGGCCGAATCCGAGACGCGGCCCTCGGACGAGCTGAACGCCTTGGATTCCCGCCCTGCGAGCACGAGGACGAGCTGGTAGCCCGTTCGCGTGACGTTCCGGGTTTTCCCGTTCACCTTTTCGGTGGACTTGTAGTCGTACGTGTCCGCCTTCGCGTCCTTCACGTCCTGGAGCGTGTAGTCCGCGAGCCCGAACGTTCCCATGGCGCGAGACTCGACGATCCGGCAGTCGGCTCGGCCGTTCGCGCGCGTGCAGGTGACGGACGTTCCGCCGTAGATGGCGGCGCCCAGGAGGAACACGAGGAAGGCCGGGACGAGGATGAGGTAGCGCGTCCAGCGACGCGGGGGGCCCTCGACGACGTGACGGCGAGTCATCTCTAGTTGTCGAAACTGCCCATTCCGCCGCCGCACATGTCGGGGGTCCGGCAGGGCCCGCCGCCGCAGGCCGTGGACGGATCGAAGCCGGCTGCGCCGCCCCCGCCCCCGCCGCTCGTGGCCCGGGCCGCGAACGTGGAGAGAAGGCGCTGCATGCTCTCGCTGCCGCACCTGGGGCAGACGGGACCCGAGCCCTCGCCGCTCAGGTCGCCGGCGAGGACGAGGATTTCTGATTGGGTCTGGCAACCGTCACAGCGGTACTCGAACATCGGCATGGCGGAAATTCTATCCGTGGGCCTCGAGGAACGCGCGCGCCTCGTCGAACGCGGGGAGCGGGATGCGGTGCTCGCCCTCGTGGAACACGTGGACCGTGGGGCCGAAGCGGCTCGCGAGGCGCTCGCCGAACGGCTTCACCTGCTCGACGGAATAGAACGGATCCGCGGTCGTCGAGACGAAGTAGGCCGCCGTGGCACGGGAGGCTTCGGTGGCGGGACCGGCCTGTTCGTCGGTCATCCACTCGCCCGGCAGCCCGCCGCAGAAGCTGAGCACCGATCGGAACGGCTTCCCGTGCGGCGGCGCGAGCGCGAGGCGCAGGTTCAGCGAGCAGGGCTGGCTGAAGCCCGCGAGCGAGATGCGCTCCGGATCGCCGCCGAGCCCGACGGCCCAGTCGATCGCCTTGGAGATGCAGGTCCGGTGCGCGGCGCGCGTGTCCGTGGGATCGGGCGAGATGCCCCAGTGATAGCCGCGCTTGGGCTTCGGGCCGATCTCCTTGCCGGGCGCGAGCGTGCCGTGCGGGCCCTCCACGGCGACGAGAAGGAACGTGTCCGGAGCCATCAGGGCGAGGAGCTTGAGCATGAGATCGGCGTTCTGGGCGTAGCCGTGAAGGCCCACGAGCACCGGAACCGGCCCCGCGGCAGGTGCGCAGGGCGGAACGCCCGGAGCCACGGCAGGCGCCTTCGGCGGAAGGGCGAGCACCCGGAACGGAACCTCGACGGTGAGGCGGGTCGAGAGGGGAACGGGAGGGGCGGCATCGTTCGGCACGAGGGGATTGTGGGGGACGAGCGCCATGAGGGAGGGACGAAGGCGGAATGGGAACTTACCGGGAGGCGTTCTCGTATCTGGTGTCGACAGGGACGGTTTTGACGTGCAAAGTGCTTTTCGTTGTAAAGTATCCGGGATGAGGACGCGATGACGGCCGCCCTGGAAGTCCGTGGGCTCCGCAAGGTCTATCGCTCGGGCCTCCGCGGCCGGCCGGTGACCGCGCTTTCCGGCATCGACTTCACCGTTCAGCCCGGCGAGCTCTTCGGCCTTCTGGGGCCGAACGGCGCCGGCAAGACGACGACGGTGAAGATCCTCCTGGGCCTCACGCACGCCACCGAGGGCACGGCGCGGATCTTCGGGCTGCCCGTGGGCGATCCCGAGAGCCGGAGGCGCGTGGGCTATCTGCCCGAAGGTCACCGCTTCCCGGGCTATCTCACCGCGCGCGCCACGCTCTCGGTGTTCGGGCAGATGTCGGGCGTCTCCCGCGCCGATCTTGCGAAGCGGATTCCGGCGCTCCTCGAGCGCGTGAAGCTCTCGAACTGGGCCGATGTGAAGGTGAAGAAGTTCTCCAAGGGCATGACCCAGCGCCTCGGTCTCGCCGCCGCGCTCGTCCACGAGCCCGACGTCCTGCTCCTCGACGAGCCCACCGACGGCGTCGACCCCGTGGGTCGCCGCGAGATCCGCGACCTCCTCCGCGAGGAGGCGAACAAGGGCCGCGCGGTGCTCCTCAACTCGCATCTCCTCTCGGAGATCGAGCTGACGTGCGACCGCGTGGCAATGCTGCGCCAGGGGAAGGTCGCCGCCGAAGGCCGCGTCGCCGACCTCACGGCCTCCCAGAACCCGGGCTTCACGCACTACAAGATGATCGTGAGCCCCGTTTCCGACGAGCTCCTCACGTCGTTCCGCGACACGGGCGCGCTCGTGGAGCGCGTCAACGGCCACCTGCAGCTCGCGACGCGCGATCTCGAGCACCTCAACACGCTCGTGGACCGCGCCCGCGCTCAGGGCGCTTCGCTCCAGGAGCTGTCGCCCCTGCGCTCGTCGCTCGAGGACGTGTTCGTCGACCTCGTGAAGAT